>CAJXME010000001.1 GCA_913056245.1 uncultured Alphaproteobacteria bacterium
ATTTTCCGCTTGGTACATTTGGAGTAGCGCAATTTGTTTCAACAACGCAACAGTTTCTTTTGTCCAAAATAAGTTTCTGTTCTTCCATTGCAGGACTGCTTGGTGCAAATCCGGACTTTAGAAGCGTATATGTTATATTTCGGGTAATTTCTTGCTCGCCATTTGACGCCTGAAGAAGTAGGCTATTATCGCATCCGATCCCCCATCAAACCCGTCACCCTAGAGGAGATTGCCCATCATGACATCATCAATTGAACGCCATCACACCAGCCCAAGGATGAGCAAAATCGTCATCCATAACGACACGGTTTATCTCTGTGGGCAGGTGGGCAATCGCAGCGACAGCTTAGAAGATCAATGCAAGGAAGCCTTCCGCCGCATTGACGCACTGCTCGAAGAAGCGGGGACGTCAAAAGAACGGATGCTGCAAGTCATCGTCTGGCTGAAAACCATGGATGATTTTGATGAGATGAACGCGCTTTGGGAAGATTGGGTGCCCGATGGATGCGCCCCTGCGCGCGCTTGTGGCCGGTCTGAACTTGCCTCCGATGAATTGCTGGTGGAATTCACCGTGACGGCGGCGAAGTAATCGCGCAAATCGCGCTTTTTGAACGCGGCCTCAGGCTGAATGCAACTTATCGCGCACCCAGTCGTGAAAGCGTTTCAAGAGGTATTCTTCGGGCATCAAGACGCCTTCCTTGAACGGGGCCGCATTGAGACCCAGTTGGTTCATTTCACAAGCGTCGCCGTCCTGTTCCATCACCAAAGTCGCGAAATCAACCACATTCGCCATATCATATGCGGGGTCGTTGAGCGTTTCCTCTTCAAACAGCCATTCCGCGGTGATTTCTGTTTGGGTTGCGCCTTTCGGCATGACCCGCACAATCCGAGCGTGATCAGCATAGCCGCCAATAAACATTGACGGCCAAGCGGTGGCATAGAGTTGGCCGCGGTCAAGTTCTTCATGGCTTAGGCTGGAAATAACATGACCTTGAGCCTGTCCATCTTTCGACCAAGTCTCCGCGCCGGCTCGAAGCCCGCCGCGGTAGAGAGGATCATTGGAATCCTTGTGGTTTTCCCAATCAGGCCGATCCATCTTATCCATGATCCGCCGCGAATAAAGCGGGACAAGCGCGGATAGTTCGGGATGAATATTGGGGCAATGAAGGCATTCGTTGAAATTTTCCCAAAACAATTTCCAATTGCAATTGATGATCGTTGACCATGTTTTGCCGACCTTCATCTCTTCCAGCGGAAAACGCGAAAGCCCATCGGCTGGACGCTGGAAAAGACTTTCCTCATCCCAATCGGCCTTGGGGTCAAGATTGACAAAAATCGCGCCGCGCCATTCGCGCACCGCGATGGGAAAGAGAGGATAATCTTGCTTGTTAAAACCTTGCGGTTCCGTAAAGGAAGTGGTGGCGGCAAGACCACCATCCTTCAGTCGATAAGACCATTGATGATAGGGGCAGACCAAAGCATTGGCGTCAAGCCGTCCTGTTTTGGTAAGGCATAGGGCTGAGCCACGATGACGGCAGGTGTTGTAATATCCGCGCAGCACCCCTTCGTCATCCCGCACCACGACAATCGGTTGATTGCCAATCGTCAGGGTTTGATATTGGCGGGGTTTGGCTAAGGCATTGCCGTGACAAACATAAACCCAGTCTTTTTGCCAAATCTGTTTTTCTTCCAAGAGGTGATGGCTTGGATCACAATACCAAGATGATGGCAGGCTGGTTTCAACCTGTTTTAGTTCATTCGAATGGGTTGAGTTGTTTTCCATGGCCAAAGTCATCCTTCATAAATCCATTAGCCCATCGGATGAGTATGAGACGGTTGCACGGCGAAGCCAAGATGATATTGCATGAGCATTTTGAAATATTGCCTCACCGGCATTTAACCGATAATTTTTTAGGGGGAGGATTTTATCATGAGCATCACCGATGAAGGCGAATACGGCATCAAGCAGATCATGTTTTTAGAAAGCGTGTGGGGCGAAGGTTTTCTTTCCCCCGGCGGCGTTGAAGAAATCGATCTGGTGGTGAAAGGACTAGACCTTAAGGGAAAAACCATCCTTGATATTGGCTGCGGTTGTGGTGGGGCTGCTTTTCACCTTCTGCGTCAGCATGGGGCGGCGCATGTCACGGGCGTTGATGTCGAACCGCTGGTGATTGAGCGGGCGAGCGCATTGGCGGTGCAATATGGCCTGACCAGTGAAACGACCTTCAACACGGTTGAACCCGGCCCTTTGCCTTTTGCCGATCACAGCATGGATATGATTTTCAGCAAAGACGCTTTTCTGCATATCCCCGATAAAGAAGCCTTGATGCAAGATTGCGCGCGTGTTCTCAAGCCGGGTGGGATCATCGCCGCCAGCGATTGGATGCGGATCGATGACAATCCCCCCTCAGCGCAGATGCGCGATTACATCAAAAGCGAAGGGCTGGATATGCATATGTGTTCGCTTGAACGGTATCGAAATGCGCTTGCTCAGGCGGGGTTTGAAGATATCCATTTGCTTGATCGCAACGCTTGGTATCACCGTAAGGCGATCGATGAAGTGGCGGAACTGAAAGGCCCGTTGCGGCAGACGTTTGTCAATCTGATCGGTGAAAACGATGCCGATCATGTCACTGAAATCTGGGAAAAGATGGTGGGTGTCTTGGCGCTAGGTGAACACCGCCCCGGGCATTTTCGCGCCCGATTGGGGAAATAGGTGAGGGCGATATTTATGATGTGATGAGTTTTTTATGCAAATTTCATTATATTAGAGCATTGCTAAATCATTAAAGGTTGCTAATAATTAGAAAATATAAAAACTGGGAGGAATTCAATGATTAAACAAATTACCAAAAATATGCTTGCGGGAGCGGTATGTTCTGCTCTTCTTGCGCCGATGGCTTACGCTGCTGATGTTGTGATCGGTGTGCCAAACTGGCCATCTGTTCGAGTGACCGCTCATGTGTTGAAAGTGGCGCTCGAAGATAACCTTGGCCTTGAAGTTGAATTGCAGAACGGCACCAACCCGGTGGTATTCGAAGCCATGGACGCAGGCTCAATGCATGTGCATCCTGAAGTATGGTTGCCCAACCAGACGAACCTGCATAACAAATATGTTAAGGACAATAAAACCGTCCGGATTAATCCAAATGGTGTTGCTGGCGATCAGGCCATGTGCGTCACCAAAGGAACGGCGGATCGTACCGGCATCAATGAACTGGCTGAACTGTCTAATCCAGACATGGCCAAAAACTTTGACACGGACGGTGACGGCAAAGGTGAAATCTGGATTGGCGCCGCAGGATGGGCATCCACCAATGTTGAGAAAATTCGCGCAAAATCCTATGGCTATAACGAAACGATGCAGCTCAAGGAAATGGACGAATCCTTGGCTCTTGCTGAAGTGGATGCCGCTGTAGCGGGCAACAAGAACATTGTGTTCTTCTGCTATACGCCGCACCATATGTTCGCCCTGCATGATCTGGTCATTCTGAAAGAACCAAAGCATGATCCTGCTAAGTGGAACGTCAAACAGCCTACTGATGGTGCAGATTGGCTTGAGGTTTCCGAAGCCGGTGTTGCGTGGGATACGGCTTATCTGCATATCCATTACGCGGCAAGCCTTGAATCCAGCCATCCTGAAGCCGCTAAACTGCTTGGTAGCGCAAAGTTTGACACGGATACCATTTCCCAGATGACCTATGCGGTTGTGGTGGAAAAACAGGACCCCGCCGTCTTTGCAAAAGATTGGGTTGGCAAGAACGGCGATGCCGTTGACAGCTGGCTGAAGTAAAACTTCATTCGAAAAAATAATGGCAGCGTTCCAAGTGACGCTGCCATTTTGTCAGATGCAGAACGCATCTAAAATCCACGACACCCTGTTGGCATAAACTGCCGATATGGGATCGTCTGGGGGGGAGCAAAAATGCAGCCAACGTCGTCACAAGACATGATCGTCCTTGAAAATGTTTGGAAGATATTCGGCTATAACGCCGATGAAGCCATGGCGGCGATCAAGGAGCGCAACCTTTCCAAAAATGATGTGCTGGCCGAATTCGGCTGTGTTGTGGGCATTGCGGATTGTTCCTTTTCGGTCAGAAAGGGCGAAGTGTTCTGTGTCATGGGCTTGTCGGGTTCTGGCAAGTCAACCATGGTGCGGCATCTGAACCGGTTGATTGAGCCAACGGCGGGCAAAATCAATGTGCTGGGGCGCGATATGCTCGCCCTGAATGACGCTGACCTTCGCGCCATGCGGGCGCGGGAGATCGGCATGGTCTTTCAGCATATGGCGCTGCTTCCGCACCGCACCGTCCGCGATAACGTCGCCTTTCCCCTACAGATCAGGGGAGAATCAAAAGCCAAACGCTGGGAAGTGTCTCAGCGGTGTCTTGCGATGGTCAATCTTGAAGGATATGAAGATCGCTTCCCGAATGAACTGTCTGGTGGGATGCAGCAGCGTGTTGGTCTAGCGCGTGCTTTGGCCTCTGATCCAGATGTTCTGCTTATGGATGAGCCGTTTTCTGCCCTTGATCCGCTGATCCGCCGCCAGTTGCAAGACCAGTTTATGGAACTCTCACAGAAACTCCACAAAACAACGGTGTTTATCACTCACGATCTCGACGAAGCCATCCGCATCGGCGATCGGATCGCCATCATGAAGGATGGCCGTATCGTGCAGATTGGCACGCCGGAAGAAATTGTCACCCAGCCCGCTGACGATTATGTGCGGGATTTTGTCGAAGGCATTTCCAAACTTAAACTTGTCTTTGCCCATTCCATCATGGTGCCTATTTCCGAATTCAAACCAGATCGTGGCCAAAAACTCGACAAAGCCCCACGCGCAAGCCATGCGGCAAGCCTTGATGCGCTGATCGATATTTCCGCAACCACCACCCATCCTATCGTCATTCATGATGACGACGGCAAGGAGATCGGTGTTGTGGATAAGACAACCCTGCTTAAAGGGATTCAGGGAGGGAAGGCATGACCGAGCCTGCAGATAAAAACCATCTTGGCGCCTCAATTGATACATTCGCGGTTAGCAAGACAACATTCTACCGTCGGGAATTCACCCGCATCCAAGAAGCCGAAGGGATTGTCTTGTCGTGGAATAGCATGGCCGCCATCTTTGGCCCTTTATGGGGCGCCATGCGCGGCATCTGGGGATTTTTCTGGGTTTTTCTGGTGTTGGAGATGTTTGCTCTTGTCCAGATTGGCCGCGGCTTATGGGGCGAACTTGGTGGGGACAAACTGGAACGCTACGAAAGGCTTTCCGCAAATATCGCAAAACGTGAGGCGCAGGCCGCAGAACTGCTTGCCGCCGGTGATGCCGCGGGCGCAGAAGGCAAACTTAAGATCGCAACTAACTTGAAAAAAGCGGCTGAAACCGCGCTCTTAGAAGCGCAGGAAGCGGCGCAACAAGCGACAACGGTACTCCTGATTGGCCTTTCGTTGCTCCTGCTCGTCAAACTTCTTGAAGGTTTTTACGCCAATCATGCCTATGAGCGTCAGTACCTCAAATGGCGGTCTAACCCTCGCATTCAGTCAGGAACGAGCGTCAAAGGGGTGATCTGGGGATTGGTGCTTGTGTTCTGTATTCTTCCCTTGACGTTAATCCGATTTACGGTGGTCAAAACCGACGAAACGCTGTCAGCCTTCACCGGTGGTCTTTTGGGTGATCGGCTGCCGATGACTGAATTTCCCGTCGGAAAAGAATATTTCACAATCCTCGCCGCCCATGGCGATGAAGGATTTGACTGGTTGGCGAATCGGTTTGGCGGAGTCTTTGACGGCATCACCCATGTGATCAGGTCTGTACTAAATGCGATTGAAACCCTATTGATCGGCACACCGTGGCCTGTGGTGATGGTGGTGATTGTGGTGGCGGCTTTCCGTCTTGCGGGAATACGCATCGCGATTTTCACGGCGGCCGCCTTGGCCTATCTGGCGTTCATGGGATTGTGGGAAATTTCCATGATCACCGTTGCCCTCATCGGCACTGGTGCTTTTCTTTGTATTCTATTGGGGATACCGCTGGGCATCTGGTTTGGCAAAAGCCAGCGGGCATACAAAACCGCCGAACCCGTGCTTGATTTCATGCAAACCATGCCCGCTTTTGTCTATCTGATCCCGATCATCGCCTTCTTTGGCACGGGCAAACCGCCGGGGGTTTTGGCGACATTGATCTTTGCCATGCCGCCGGTGATCCGCTTGACCGCGCTCGGCATGCGAGGGGTTCCTGAAACCACCAAGGAAGCCGCACTTGCTTTTGGCTGTTCACGCCGGCAATTGCTCTGGAACGTTGAATTGCCGCTTGCCATGCCTTCCATTATGACGGGCATCAACCAGACGATCCTGATGAGCCTCTCCATGGTGGTGATCGCCTCGCTTATTGGCGCTGAAGGTTTGGGTGCCTTGATCCTCGAAGCCTTGCAATACGCCGCCAAAGGGCAGGGGCTTCTTGGCGGTCTTGCGATCCTGTTCTGCGCCATGGTGATCGATCGGGTGGCGCAAGGAGCGTACAAGAAAAATCAGGATTGATCCGCAGAAGACGGGTCAAGCCTGAGGGGAGTGCATCGCTAGCCGTCACGGTCTTATGGGATGGACAGCATTTCTTTGCCGTTATAAGTTTTTCTTAGGGTAAGACTTTCATTAGATTTAGATATTTCAAACCTGAACATATTGGGGTGCTATGACGGAGACAAGGCAAACACGAGGCTTCGCGGATAAATGGAATCATATCCCTCAGGTGCCTGTTGGCGTTTCTCCGATGTTTGCCTTGCTGCCCAATTTCGGGGCTATTTTGCGTTGGACATTGCGTCAATGGCTGGTGGTCACGGAACGATCCATCCTTGTGGTGATCAGCCTTTTATCTTGGCTTTTTTTCCAACCCTCGCTTGAGGTGACCGTAACGCTTTCTGCCGACTGGATTGCCGCCTTATATATCAGGAATCTGCTGCTTATGGTGGCGGTGGCCGGCGGATTGCATCTTTATTTCTATAGCCGCAAGACACAAGGCGATGCCCTGCGCTACGATAAAAGAGACTTGGCTGATCAGAAAAAGATATTCTCTTTTAAGAACCAGTTGGCGGATAATATGTTTTGGACACTTGCCAGCGGCGTGACGATCTGGACGCTCTATGAAGTGCTGATGTTCTGGGCGATGGGCAATGGATACGCGCCGGTATTGTATTGGTCTGATAACCCCATTTGGTTCATTCTTCTTTTTCTGCTGACCCCGATCTGGATTTCTTTTCACTTCTACTGGGTGCATCGTTGGCTTCATTGGCCGCCTCTGTATCGACTGGCGCATGCCCTGCATCACCGCAATACCAATGTGGGCCCTTGGTCTGGGCTTTCTATGCATCCCGTTGAACACGTGATTTTCTTTTCATCAATCCTGATCCATTTTATCTTGCCGTCGAGTCCCGTGCATATTCTCTTTCATATGCAGCATCAGTCGCTGACCGCCGCCACCTCGCATACAGGCTATGAAGCCATGCTGATCAAGGATAAAAAGCATTTAGCGCTGGGTACTTTTCATCATCAGATGCACCACCGGTATTTTGATTGCAATTATGGCAATCTGGAAATGCCTTGGGATAAATGGTTTGGGTCTTTCCATGATGGCACAGAGGAATCCCACGACGCCTTTAAGCAACGCCGAAGAGCGCTGCTGGCGAATAAATAAAACTCGTTCGATCGCTAACGATATAGATTAGAGCACGACCTATCCGCTCATCGGTGCGTTCACTTTTCGCTCAAAAGACTGCTCAGATAGGCTTGCGCGTCGCGAGACTTTGCGCCTTCTTTGACAATATCAAGCAATAGTGAAGCCAGACGCCCCGCGTCGCCATTCTGTTGCAGCAGGGTTTCGATATAGCCAAGGTCTTTGATCGTGTTTTCAAGGCTAAACACATAGCCGTCATGCCGCCCGGCAATCGCCGCGGGCGCGATGCGGTCAAGGCTCATCGAATGGCCCGACCCTTGACAGGCAAGGCGGTAGAATTTCTCCCAATCGACGCCATGGTCACGCGCCGCCCCCATCGCCTGCATGACCAGCGTGGCCGTCCCAAGAGAAAGAAAATTGCTGATCAGTTTCGTGGTGGCCCCCATTCCCACCGGCCCCATATGTTCGATGGCTGAACAGCACGGCGTCAGCACATGGCGGGCGTTTTCAGCCACGTCTTCGGCAGCGCCCAGAATAGCCCCCAGCGTTCCCGCCTCCGCTTGAGCAACCCCGCCCGTCAACGGCGCTTCGGCGTAAAGAACATCTTTTTCTGCCGCTGTCTTGGCCAGTGCCACGACCGCTTCGGGATGGCTGGTGGTGCAATCGATCACCAGCATGCCGGGGCGTGATGACGGCAGAATCTGATCCAGCACCTCGGCGGCGATATTAGCATTGGGCAGGCAAAAGATCACGACATCACAGGCCTTGGCGAGCGATGCGGCGTCAGGCTCTTCGATGGCGCCATGGGCGATCAGGGCATCAATCGGCGCGCGGTTGCGATGCGCCACAACGCGCATATCTCGCCCCACATCCAGAAGACGCATGACCATGCCTCGACCCATCAGCCCAGCGCCAAGGAAGCCGATGGTTTGATTGTCGCGGGCTGAACTCACAACGCCCAACCGCCATCGACAATCTGGAATGTGCCGGTGGTGAAGCGCGATTCATCGGAAGCCAGATGGATGACGATGCCCGTCACTTCATCGGCGGTGGCAAACCGGCCAATCGGCTGACGGGCGAGAAACTCAGCTTTGGCCTTTTCGAGATCGCCCCTTGCGCGCATACGTTCTTCAAGCGAAGGCGTGAGGATCGTGCCGGGGCAGAGCGCGTTGCAGCGGATGCCGCGATCGACAAAATCTCTGGCCACGGCTTTCGTCATGCCCATGATGGCCGCTTTGGTGGAGCCATAAAGGCAGCGATCAGGCGCGCCTTTGATGGTGGAGGCCACCGATGCCATATTGATGATCGAGCCTTCCCCCGCCTCCAGCATCATCGGCAGATAGGTCTTGATCAGGCGGAATTGAGACTGGACATTGAGGGTGAAGGCCATGGTGAAATCATCATCATCAGTATCCAGAATCGTGCCGTGATGAACATGACCCGCGCAGTTGAAAAGCGTGGTGATGGGGCCGGTTTTCTCCGGCGCGGCGTGAATAGCCTCGGGGTTGGTGACGTCGAGATGAAACGTCTCAATCGCGAGGTTTTCCGCCTTGACGGCGGTGAGCAGCTCTTCATTGATATCGGTGGCGAAAACCTTTGCGCCTTCACGCGCCATGGCCAGCGCCACAGCCTTGCCTTGCCCTTGACCTGCTGCGGTCACAAGCGCGGTCTTACCCTCTAGCCTACCTTCTGGCCTACCCCCTAAACCACCCATAGTATTCCTCCCATAACTCGATTGCGCCGCGGCTCAGCGCGGAGACTTATTCTATGATGCCTTCACTCGATCCCCCGCGCAATACAATCCTACAAGGTCATCATCTTGACGCGCTGAGGTGGCAACTGTGGAGCCATGGCCTTGCAAACAGACATAGAAATTGCGCCCAAATCTAAATGCTGACTTGGTAAATCTGACTTGGCAAATCAAGAACTCTGTGTTTTGTTTAGTAAATTCATTTCATTAATGAATTGAGTTTAAGGAGATTCAAATGAAAACGTTATTAAATCTTTCAGCATCTGTGCTTGCGGTTATTGGCTTAACCATTGGCGGTGCTTTGGCTGAAACAAAAGTCGGCATGATCACCACACTTTCAGGAGGTGGCGCGGGCTTAGGCATTGATGTTCGTGATGGTTTTATGCTGGCGGTTAAGCAATCCGGCCGCAGTGATATCAAGGTTGTGATCGAAGATGATCAGCGCAAACCAGATGTGGCCGTCAAATTGGCGGATAAAATGATTCAATCAGAAAAGGTTGATGTCTTGACGGGGATCATCTGGTCAAACTTGGCCATGGCGGTTGTGCCATCAGCGACTGCGCAGGGTAAGTTTTATCTATCGCCAAACGCCGGGCCGTCTGCTCTAGCCGGCAAAGGCTGTCATCCAAACTATTTTAATGTGGCATGGCAGAATGACAATTTGCACGAAGCCGCAGGCGCTTATGCCAATGGCGCAGGCTTCAAGAAAACCTATATTCTGGCGCCAAACTATCCGGCGGGCAAAGATGCGCTGACCGGCTTTAAGCGTTATTTTAAGGGGCAAATCGCCGGTGAAATTTACACCAAACTTGGTCAGACCGATTACGCCGCTGAGATTGCCCAGATTCGCGCCGCTGGTGCGGATAGCGTGTTTTTCTTCCTGCCCGGCGGGATGGGGATTGCGTTCCTGAAGCAATATAGCGGGTCTGGCGTAGGTCTGCCGATTGTTGGCCCAGCCTTCTCATTTGATCAAGGCATCCTGCAGGCCGTTGGTGAGGCGGCTCTTGGTGTTGTCAACACGTCCCAGTGGAATAAGGATTTGGATAACCCAACCAACAAGGCTTTTGTTGAGAGTTTTCAGGCTGAATATGGTCGCCTGCCATCGCTTTACGCCAGCCAAGGTTTTGATACCGCAAACCTGTTGATTTCCGCTATGGCAAAAGCAGATGTCAAAGATGCGGACGCGTTCCGTGCGGCATTGAAAGCAGCTGATTTCAACAGCACTCGTGGCGATTTTGCTTTTGCTAGCAACAACCATCCAATTCAGTCGATTTACGCGCGTGAAGTCATCAAGGAAGGCGATGTTTACACCAACAAAACCCTTTCGGTTGCGCTTGCAAATCATTCCAATGCCTACACTGCAGATTGCAAGATGTAGGACAATTAAAATCAGCCAAGCCTGAGCGATCGGGCTTGGCTATTCTTACAGAAAAAAACCTTTGGGTTTTCTGATATGTCTTTTGTTTTGCTTGCAGAGCAAGTCCTCAACGGCCTGCAATTAGGCGTCATGTTATTTTTAATGTCAGCAGGATTAACGCTGATCTTTGGCGTTATGGGGCTGATTAACTTGGCGCATGGCTCACTCTATATGATTGGCGCCTTTGCCGCGGCATCGATCGCTGGCCTGACGGGGTCATTTATTCTGGCTTTACTAGCGGCATTAACAGGCGCTGCCATCGCTGGCGGGATTGTGGAAATGGTCGTGATCCGGCGGCTTTACAGGCGTGACCACCTTGATCAAGTCTTGGCAACATTTGCTTTGATCCTGATTTTTTCAGAAGGCACACGATGGGTCTTCGGGTCATTTCCACTTTATTTGGATATCCCAACCTATTTGCAAGGCCCGGTGTTTTTGCCGGGGGGGATTCAATACCCGCTTTATCGCATTACCTTGATTTTGATTGGCTTGGTTGTAGCGTTTGCGCTGTGGTTGATGATCGCCAAAACCCGAATTGGGATACAAATTCGCGCCGGTGAAAATGATCGGGAGATGATTGCGGCGCTCGGGATTGATATCTCAAAACTTTATACGATTGTTTTTGCGCTTGGGGCGTCTTTGGCGGGACTTGCGGGGGCATTGGTGGGGGCGATCCAATCGGTCGAAGTCGGCATGGGTGAACCTGTTTTGATTCTTGCCTTTGTGGTCATTGTTATAGGAGGAATCGGGTCTATCAAAGGCGCCATGGTTGGTAGTATTCTGGTTGGACTGACCGATACTTTAGGCGGCGTGTTCTTGCCGCAAATTTTGCAACTCTTTATGGATATTTCGACCGCAAATAATGTCGGGTCATCCATCGCATCAATGGCGATCTATATTTTGATGGGCGGCGTTTTAATCTGGCGACCAACAGGTCTTTATGGATCGCGGCCATGATTTCAGAACGAATGATCAACATCATCCTGATCGGCCTCTTGGTGATCATTCCCGCCTGGGCATATCTCGCGGATGAGCCGTTCACCATCACTTTAATGACAAGAGCGGTGATTTTTGCGCTGGCGGCGGTCGGCCTCAACCTTGCCCTTGGGGTGGGTGGTTTCGTCAGTTTTGGTCATGCTGCGTTTTTTGGTTTGGGCGGTTATGTCATGGGGGTTCTGGCGTGGCATGCTCAAAGTTACACACCATTCTTGGAATGGCCTTTTCTGATAGAAGGCACGCAATCCATGCCGGTGATTTGGGTCATCGCCGTTATTTTATCGGCGTTATTGGCCTTGGTGATTGGCGTTGTATCGCTCAAAACCACTGGCGTTTATTTCATCATGATCACCTTGGCCTTTGCCCAGATGATGTATTACTTCTCAATTTCTTGGTCAGCCTATGGCGGCGAAGATGGTTTGTCGATTTATGTCAGGAATAGTTTCCCAGGCCTGAATACGCTTGATCCAATCCAGTTTTACTCCATTTGTTTTATCATTCTGATGGCGGTGCTGGCGTTGATGGCGCGGTTGGTCAAATCCCCCTATGGGCTGGCCTTGAATGCCGCAAGACAATCCCCCAAACGGGTTGAAGCGGTGGGGCTTGATTTGCATCAATTGCAATTATTGGCTTTTGTTATTTCAGGGGCAATCACCGGTCTTGCAGGCGCGTTATTCGCTGATCTCAATCGTTTTGTCAGCCCTAATATGTTCAGTTGGCAGTTAAGCGGTGAGTTTATCGTCTTTATAATTATCGGCGGTGTGGGTCGGCTTTTTGGCCCTGTTATAGGCGCGTTGGTTTTCGTTGGGCTGGAGCATTTCTTAGGTGAGATTAATGATTATTGGCATATTTATTTAGGCCTTATTTTATTGCTCATCGTTTTATTCAGTAAAACCGGCGTGATGGGTCTTCTTGTAAAAAAGGAGGCGCACCATGGCTGATGTTGTTCTTGCGACTTATGGGATCACCAAAACATTTGGCTCGCTGGTGGCCTGTGATGATGTGTCGATCAATGTCAGGGCAGGGGAAATTCACGCCATCATCGGGCCTAATGGCGCGGGGAAATCCACCTTGATTTCTCAAATTTGCGGAACGCTTATTCCAGATCAAGGCCGTGTCGAACTCATGGGTCAAGACATTACGGCTTTATCCGGCCGAGCGCGTGCTTTAGCGGGGTTAGGACGTACCTTTCAAATTTCTCAATTGGCGATGGAAGATACGGTCTTGCAAAATGTTATCCTTGGGGGGGTCGGGGCGACAAGGAGGCAATGGCATTTCATCCAGCCTATTTTGAGTCATCACGACTTGCGTGAACAAGCCGAAGCGGTCTTGGAACGAGTGGGCTTAATCGATGATCGACACCGCCAAACCGCAATCTTAAGTCACGGGCAAAAACGCCAGTTGGAAGTGGCGATTGCCCTGATGTTAAAACCCAAAATCTTCATCATGGATGAACCGATGGCAGGGCTAGGCTTAGAAGGCTCAAAACAGTTGACTATGCTGCTTGATGATTTGCGCCATCAAGCCCCGATTTTACTGGTCGAGCATGATATGGACGCGGTCTTTACCTTGGCCGATCATATCAGTGTCTTGGATTACGGCAAAGTCATCGCATCGGATGATGTTGACGCCATCAGAAATGATCCTGTTGTTCGCGATGCTTATTTAGGGAAAGACTCATGACCTTGCTTTCTCTCAATAATGTTTCAGCATCTTATGGATCAAGCCAAGTGTTGTTTGATGTCAATTTGTCCGTCAAAGAAGGTGAGGTTCTTGCTTTGATTGGGCGCAATGGCATGGGCAAATCCACCAGCGTCAAATCGATCTGCCGCATGATCCCAGCATCGGGGGATATCATCTTTGCTGGCCATGATTTAACCCGTCTTCACAGTCACCAAGTCGCGCGTTTGGGGATTGGTCTTGTGCCTGAAGGACGGCGTTGTTTTGCGGAGTTGACGGTATATGAAAATTTAATCGCGGGCGCCAGACCGGGCTATTGGCAGGTTGAAACGGTTGCGGCTTTATTTCCAAAATTAGGGGAGCGGTCGGGGCAAATCGCCTCGTCTCTTTCGGGCGGAGAACAACAGATGCTGGCCATTGGCCGGGCGTTGATGACCAATCCGAAATTGCTTGTACTCGATGAAGCCACTGAAGGCCTCGCGCCAATTATTCGCCAAGAAATTTGGGCAGCCATCAATCGCCTGAAATCAGAAACAGGGCTGGCGATTTTGGTGATTGATAAATCAATCAAAGAATTGAGCCAAGTCTGCGATAAGGCTGTTGTTTTGGAGCGTGGCGCGACGGTCTGGCAAGGCGCGATGACGGACTTATCCCCTGAGATCACAGAAAAATATGTGGGGGTTTAGACAATGACCACTCAAGATTGGCAACTCGATTGGGATGCTGCTTTTGATAATATGCAGAGCCGCGACCCTCAAGCCTTGATGGCAAATTGGCAAGATCGGTCGGATGATTTCAAATCCAGATGGGCGGGTTTGGGGCAAGGTCTGAAGAACGTTCCTTATGGCGATCATCCCCGTCAGCGTTATGACATGTTCACGCCAAAGACTGAGGCCAAAGGGACGATCATTTTTATCCATGGCGGCTATTGGATGCGGACAGGCCGTGAGCATTGGTCTTTTTTGGCCGAAGGGATGCTTGCCCATGGATGGGCGGTGGCCATTCCTTCATACCCGCTAGCCCCAGAAGTTAGGATCAGCGCCATAACGACGTCAATCGTTGAAGCCGCCAATCATATTGCCTCGCAAACCACCGGCGCGTTGCGGCTCATCGGTCATTCCGCAGGGGGGCATCTGGTTTCACGATTGGCCTGTCAAGGGATGCTAAGTGATCCAGTGCTGGAGCGCATCGAAAAAGCCATCTCCGTTTCAGGTATCCATGATTTAAGACCGTTGTTGATGACCAAGATGAACGATATTTTGAACCTCGATTTAACAGAGGCTAGCGCCGAAAGCAGCGCTTTATTAACGCCAGAACATGTCCCTTTTACTTGTTGGGTGGGGGATCATGAACGCCCAGAATTCCTCCGCCAAAACCGTCTGTTGCAAGACACTTGGCACGATTATTTTGATTCGCCGCATCAGGTAAATGCTGTCTATGACCAAGGCCATGATCATTTTTCCGTCATCGAACAATTGGCAAAACCGGACTGCCGCCTAACGCTTGCCATTGGGGCTTGATCCTCAAAGGTTGCGAAATCAATGGGCAAGTAACAACGGTTTCATGTTTCCAAAAGCAAAACTCTTTTGCTTTAATCTCGTAAAGGCAATCGGGTCTTTTCCAATCGGGTCTTTTGAGGAATGGCGCGGTTATAGGGGAAAATTACATAATCGACATATATATATACACTTATTCCTATTTGAATTATGCTGAATGAAAACCCAAAAACAATTGGGTCCCAAAAAATTGGGTATAGCAATAACCGGAGGAGATTATGTTTACAAAACGGTTTTTAACACTGGTAGCGGGGGTGTTTGCCTTTTCAGCAACGCAATCCCATGCTGCTGGGGAACTGAATATTTTCAACTGGGGCAACTACACCAGCCCGGAACTCATCAAGAAGTTTGAAGACACTTACGATGTGAAAGTAACAATCACGGACTATGATTCAAACGATACTGCGCTGGCAAAAATTCGCGCTGGCGCCCACGGCTTTGATATGGCTGTTCCTTCAGCCAGTTATATGCCGATTTGGATCAGCGAAGGTCTGTTGCTTGAGACAAACCCAAGCCAGATGTCGAATTACGGCAATGTGCGGGATGAATTCAAAAGCCCTGAATGGGACCCCGGCCATCGCTACTCAGTCCCTTATCAGTGGGGCACGGTAGGGGTGATCGTCGATACGTCTCTTTACAATGGCGATATCAACAGCTGGTCCATGGTGTTTGATCCACCGGAATCGCTTTCGGGCAAGATCAATGTTGCGCCGGAAATGAAAGACCTGATCGATGCCGCGTTGAAATACACAGGCGGAGACCCTTGCACAAGCGACAAGGGCGCGTTGAAGAAGGCTCGTGATGTCCTGATCAAGGCTAAGCCGCATTGGCTGTCCATGGATTATGGCGTGATCGAAAAGTTTGCTGGCCGTGATCTGGGCGCGTCTCTCTACTGGAATGGTGCTGCTTTCCGCGCGCGTGAGAAAAACGCCGATGTCCGTTTCGGTTATCCAAGAGAAGGCTACCCCATGTGGATGGACGCTGTGGTTGTTCTGAAGGATGCCAAAAACGTCGAAAACGCCAAACTCTTCCAGAACTTCCTGATGGAACCTGAGAACGCGGCTTTGGCTTCAGCATTTGCGCGTTACGCCAACGGCATCAAAGGCTCTGAACCTTTTATGCCCGAAGACATGAAGGGCGCGCCTGAGGTTGAAATTGCCGCTGAGCATATTCCAAACGGCTTCTTTTCCAAGACCTGTTCACCTGAGGTGACCGAAATGTATTCGGCCATCTGGACAGAGTTGCAGAAGTAAGGCCAATTATAAATTTTACAAAAATAGAGGCAGCCTAGTGTTGCCTCTATTTTTTTGCGCTTTATCTCGCCCAATCAAGGCGTTTAATGCAGGCGGCGGATCAACTCAATCTGCTTATCTTGCCAAGGCATCGCCATTTCAATCTGCCGAGCCAACCCCATCAGCATTTCATCTTCGCCAAACCTTGCCGCAAAATGAACGCCCACCGGCAAATCACCCGGCGCCCAATGCAAGGGCAGGGACAGGGCGGGCTGGCCTGAAGCGTTGAACACCGCCGTATACGGCGAATAGGCAAATACACCGTTCGGGCCATTGCGGTAATCCATGAAATCCGTATTCACCGGCTTAAAACGACCAATCGGCGCGGGAGGTTCAGCAAGCGTAGGGCTGAGCAGGACATCAAAATCCTGCAGCACCGCCGCCATCCGGCGACCAAAAGCATGCACAATATTGATGGATTCCAGATAATCCGCGCCGCTCACCTCCTTGCCAAGTTGAACCGCGCCATAGGTCACGCCATCAACATCATCAGCCGTCAGCGTGTCTATGGGTTTTTTGGCTCGCACCGAAAGCAGGGTGCCGGCAGCGACGATCTTTGTCCAAGCAAGGATCATCTCCCGAACATTTTTTGCCACAGTCGTTTCCCAAACCTTCACATCATGGCCAAGGCCACTGAGCATTTTTGCCGTTTTCCGCGTGGCTTCAACGCATTCAGGATGCACGGGATTGCCCATGAAATCAGTTTCAAGAACGGCGATGCGCAAGACTTTTGGCGGGTTCTCTAAAGCCTTCATGAAACTGGAGGTCAATGGCGGCGCCCAATACGGCGCGCCGAGATCAGCCCCTGAACACAGATCAAGCATCAAGGCAGTATCGCGCACTGATCGCGTCAGAAACCCGTCAATCGCCATTCCCGCCCAGCCTTCGCCAACCCCGGGGCCATCAGGCAATCTTGCTCGGGTGGGCTTAAACCCAACAAGCCCGCAACTGGACGCTGGGATGCGCACCGAACCGCCACCATCCGATCCATGGGCAATAGGCACAATGCCTGCCGCCACCGCCGATGCTGAGCCGCCGGAAGAGCCGCCGCTGGTATGCCCAGTGTTCCAAGGATTACGCGTCGGCTCGCCATATACCCCGGCCTCGCTGGTGGGGCCGATGCCCAATTCCGGTGAATTGGCGCGCGCAAAGGGGATCAATCCGGCTTGACGCATTCGGGTATAAATCGACGCATCATAGGTATAGACCGTATCGCGATAAAGCCTCGAGCCATTATGAGACGGAAAATCCTTGGCCTCTGCCCCCAAATCTTTCAGCAAAGTCGGCACCCCATAGAGTGGAGCATCCGCTGCCGTCTTTCCGATCAACTCAATGGCTTTTTCCTGTTGAACATGCACAACGGCGTTCAACGTCCCATTGAGCCGCTCGGCTCGCGCCAAACTGGCTTTCAGCATCTCTTCAGGGGTAATCTCACCTTGCTTGATCTTCGCCGCTAGGGCGATGGCATCACATTCAAACAATTCATCCATGGCTTTATCCTCAACAATTGTTGGGGGCATTATAACACGATGGTGATGCTTATCTTATCGGTTTCTGGTCACGCTTGACATATGCGAGGCTCATGCTCAAACTTTATTAGTCCATTAGTGTGAGTTAATACAATATCAGCATCATATAAAAACAACGATCAGAAACCAGCAGAACTGTCGGGGTCAGACGCTGAAATCTTTCAACGAATGCCGCGGATGGAATGGGATCGGCCGCCATGGAACCGCTGGAGTTTTCAGCGCATCCGTGAATTCATGCCGACCGCGCGCGTCTGGCGTGGAAATTCGCCAATTCAGCCTTTGCCGCGGCAGGAAGAGCCGATCACTGAAATTTCTTTCACCCGTTCTGGCGGTGAAACTTGCACCATCGCTGAGTTTTTGAACGACAGTTATACCGACGCTTTTCTGGTGATGTGCGATGGCAAGATCATCCATGAAAGTTATTATAACGGGATGACGCCGGAGACGCCGCATCTGATGCAGTCGGTGTCAAAATCGATCACGGCAACGGTGACGGGCATTATGATTGGCCGCGGCGACCTTGATCCTCAATCGCCTGTCGAGGCGTATTTGCCCGCGCTTGAGCAAACCGCATGGAAGGGCGCAACACTTCAGCATGTGCTGGATATGACCACCGGCGTTGATTACAGCGAAGAATACACGCGCCTTGATTCCGATGTTGGCAAGACTGATGTGGCATCGGGATGGCGGCCTGTTCACCCTGATGCTAGCCCTGATATCGACTGGCCAAAAACGGTTTGGGATCAAATCCTATCCTTGAAAAATACCTATACGGAACATGGCAGCGCGTTTTTATACCGGTCGATTGAAACCGATCTTCTGGCGCATATCATGATGCATATCTCGGGCATGCCGCTTCATGACCTGCTCAGCAAGGAACTCTGGCAGAAAATAGGCGCTGAGGAAGATGGGTATTTCACGGTTGATGCCGCTGGATACGGCCTTGCAAGCGGCGGGTTCAACGGCTGCCTTCGTGATTTCGGGCGATTTGGCCAATTGTATCTTAATGATGGCATGCACAACGGCGAGCGCATTGTTCCCGCTGAATGGATCGCTGATGTTCGGCGTGGGCCGCATGGCCTGTTTTCGGATGAACGGCGCCGCCTTTTGCCCCAAGGCTGTTACCGCAACCAATTCTGGATCGAAGACCAAACCACCGAAGCGGCCATGTGTCTTGGGGTGTTTGGTCAACTGATTTACATTGCGCCGGCTTATAATATGGTCGTGGTCAAGTTTTCTACCTGGCCGGATTTTCTGGACGATGTTTTCAAAGTCGATACGCAATTGGCCATCCACGCCATTGCTCGCGCGCTGGGCAAGAAATCTTCCTAGCGTCACTTGGGGGTTGAATTACCATCATCTTGTGTAAATAATTGTAGATATTAAATAGTTTTCATATGGCAGAATGATTGATGATCAAAAAGAACGAGGCAGATGATGCCGTTAAGGTTGAAGGTGTTGGAAAATATTTTGGGTCACAGCCTGATCTGGTAAAGGCGCTTGATCATGTGTCGGTGAACATCAAGCGGAATGAATTTTTCACGCTCCTCGGCCCTTCTGGTTGCGGCAAAACAACCTTGTTAAGGCTTATCGCTGGCTTTGAAAGCCCAAGTTTTGGCCAAATCCTTCTCGACGACAAAGACATCACCCACCTTCCGCCCTATAAGCGTTCCGTCAACACCGTTTTCCAGAACTACGCTCTATTCCCGCATCTTACGGTGGCGCAGAACATCAGTTTCGGCCTTGAAATGTTGAACAAGCCGAAAGATGAAATTGAACAGACGGTCAATGAAATGCTTGCTCTGGTGCATATGGAGGAGTTAAAGGATCGCCGCACTGATCAGATTTCCGGCGGCCAGCAACAGCGTGTCGCCCTCGCTAGAGCCTTGGCGCCGAAGCCCGATGTATTGCTTCTTGATGAGCCACTTTCCGCGCTGGATTACAAACTCCGCCGAGGCATGCAAATTGAATTGAAGCGCCTGCAGCTTGAAACCGGCATCACCTTTATCTTCGTCACCCATGATCAGGAAGAAGCGCTGACCATGTCCGATCGGATTGCGGTGATGAGTAATGGCCATATTCTGCAAGTCGGCTCGCCCGATGAAATCTATTACAAACCAACAAAACGTTTTGTCGCTGATTTCATTGGCGAATCCAATTTTGTCGAAGCCAATATCAGCAGTCTCGATAAGAAGAAAAAGCAAGCCACCATTCAATTTGAAGGCAGCAAAAAGAAATTTACGGTTGGGATGCCAGCAAACAAATTTGCCGATAAGACCGCCATGGTGTTTATCCGCCCGGAACACACGCAACTTAAAGCCTCAAGTCAGGGTGCGGCGATGACGGGTCGCCTCACGGATAGAATCTTTTTCGGCACTGATACCAACTACCACCTCATGCTTGATAATGGCGAGACATTCATTGTCCGCTCGCAAAACACCATCCATTCCAATTTTAATCCGGCGATAGGCGACAGGCTGGGCATTTTCCTTGAAGAAGACGCGCTTCAGATTCTTGAGGATTAATGATGACCCAGCAACTCAGCGCCCTTGAGCGCGAACAGATCAAGCGAAAGACAACCAACAACTGGCTTTTATCGATGCCGGCTCTGGCGCTGCTTGTTTTCGCTGCCGCTGGCCCCTTGCTGATCGTGCTGATCTATTCCTTTTTGACCGCTGGCAGTTATGGCGGGGTTGTCTGGGAATTCGCCACCGAAGCGTGGTTTAGGGTGATGTTCACCCGCGATATTTTTGATGATACCGTATCGCTTTCAGATGCCCATCTTTCTATTTTCTGGCGTTCTGTCCAATTGTCTTTTCTGACAACAATGATCTGTCTGTTTGTTGGTTTTCCGACGGCTTATTATATCGCCACCCGGCCGCCGAAAACGCGCAATATTTGGCTGTTTTTGATCACGATACCGTTCTGGACAAATTTGTTGATCCGCACTTTTGCTATTCTTGAATTGATTCGGAATAAAGGCGTGAT
>CAJXME010000002.1 GCA_913056245.1 uncultured Alphaproteobacteria bacterium
ATAGTTTTGAAGATGGGCTTCTGGAGCATCCGCTCTACACCCAGCCGCGGGATTGGCAAGGCATGATGGTGCCGGACATTCTAACCTCTGGCGATCACGGTAAGATCGCGGCATGGCGGAAAGTGGAATCAGAAGCCATTACTCAAGCCCGGCGGCCAGACCTCTGGGCAGAATATATAAAGGCCAAAGGCAAAAAAGCCGATGGCTAGGCTAAAAATCACCGCTGAAGCGCAATTGGGGTGACTTATTGCAACTCAGGGGGTGACATACGCCAACGACAGTGATATATGAGCGTGCACTGTAAAAATTCCACGCTTTCAACAGACGCCACTTGTGACGTGAGCATAAGGAGATAAGGCCATGAATATTATTGACCGCATTGGCCAAAAAGAAATGAAAAAAGTCCTTGCTGATCGGGATATTCCTGACTTCGGCCCAGGCGATACTTTGCGCGTTGACGTGAAGGTTGTGGAAGGCACGCGTGAGCGGATTCAGGCCTTTGAAGGTGTTTGCATTTCCCGCAAATCCGCTGGTGTGAACTCATCCTTTACCGTGCGTAAGATTTCTTATGGTGAAGGGGTTGAGCGGATTTTCCCACTTTATTCCCCTCGGGTTGCTGGGATTACCGTATTGCGCCATGGCCGTGTTCGCCGCGCTAAACTGTATTATCTTCGTGGCCGCACTGGTAAAGCCGCGCGCATCGCGGAAAAGTCACGCGAACGCGTTGCTAAATCAGCCAAAACCGAAGCCACCGCATAATTATTTCCCCCGTCATCGCGCTTATTCAAATGGTTCGCGGTGGCGGGTCATTTGCTGTGAGATCAGCGAAAGGGGGACGCCATGTCGGCACCACGCACGTTATTTGATAAAATCTGGGATGCTCATCTGATTCATAAGGATGCGGATGGCTCCAGCCTGATTTATATCGACCGTCATCTTGTTCATGAAGTCACCAGCCCTCAGGCGTTTGAAGGCTTGCGTCAAACCGGCCGTGAAGTGGCTGAACCGGCTCGAACCTTAGCGGTGGCTGACCATAACGTGCCGACTTCTGATCGCAGCGCTGGCATCGCGGATGCCGAATCGCGCATTCAAGTTGAAGCCCTTGAAAAAAATGCCGCTGACTTTGGCGTGCCGTATTTCGGCATGACCGATATTCGCCAAGGGATTGTCCATGTGATCGGCCCAGAACAAGGCTTCACCCAGCCGGGGATGACTATTGTTTCTGGGGATTCGCATACCGCGACCCATGGCGCTTTTGGTGCCTTGGCCTTTGGCATTGGCACTTCGGAAGTCGAACACGTGCTGGCCACCCAGACTTTGATTCAGCAACCGGCTAAAAATATGCGCATCACCGTTGATGGCATCCCAGGGCCGGGCGTCACGGCGAAAGATATTATCCTTGCGATCATCGGCAAGATCGGCACCGCTGGCGGCACCGGTCATGTGATCGAATATGCCGGTGAAGCGATTCGCAATCTCAGCATGGAAGGCCGCATGACGGTCTGCAACATGTCGATCGAAGCGGGCGCGCGCGCGGGCATGATTGCTCCTGATGAAAAAACCTTTGAATACATCAAAGGCAAGCCCATGGCGCCGCAAGGCGAAATGTGGGACAAAGCCGTGGCGTGGTGGAAATCCCTGCCATCGGATGAAGGCGCGACTTACGACAAAGAAGTGGTCATCAAAGCCGAAGACATCATCCCCACCGTCACTTGGGGAACCAGCCCTGAAGACACCGCGCCGATCAACGGCATGGTGCCTGACCCTAGCAAAGCCAAAGACGCCGCCACACAAGCCAAATTGCAGCGCGCCATTGACTATATGGGGCTGACGCCGGGCATGAAGATCACCGATATCGCCATCGACACGGTCTTCATCGGGTCCTGCACCAACAGCCGCATTGAAGATTTGCGCGCCGCCGCCGAAGTCGCGCGTGGCCGTAAAGTCAAAGATGGCATTCGGGCGATGATCGTTCCCGGCTCAGGTTTGGTCAAAGAACAAGCCGAAGAAGAAGGCCTTGATGCGATTTTCCGCGAGGCTGGCTTTGACTGGCGTGAGGCTGGCTGTTCGATGTGCTTGGCGATGAACGCGGATCGCTTGTCGGAAGGCGAGCGTTGCGCGTCCACCTCGAATCGTAATTTTGAAGGCCGTCAGGGTCGCGGTGGCCGCACCCATCTGGTCAGCCCAGAAATGGCTGTCGCCGCCGCGGTGACAGGTCATCTGGCCGATATTCGCGAACTTTAAGGAGACGTCCCATGCAGAAATTTGATCAGCATAAAGGCATCGCCGCGCCGATGGATATTCTCAATATCGACACCGATATGATCATCCCGAAGCAGTTTTTGAAAACCATCAAACGCACGGGGCTTGGCGCCAATTTGTTCGACGAAATGCGCTTTGATAAAGACGGCAAGGAATTGCCAAATTTTGTCCTCAACAAAGAGCCTTACCGCAATGCCAGCATCATCATCGCTGGGGATAATTTTGGCTGCGGCTCAAGCCGTGAACACGCGCCTTGGGCATTGCTTGATTTTGGCATTCGCTGTGTGGTCTCCACCAGTTTTGCCGATATTTTCTACAACAACTGCTTTAAGAACGGCATTTTGCCTGTGGTGGTTTCCGCCGATGATCGTGACGCTTTGATGGCGGATGCGGCGGATGCGGAAAACCCAGAATTGGATATTGATCTGGTCAATCAGGTGATCCGCCGTCCGAATGGTGGGGAAGTGAAATTTGACATCGACCCATTCCGCAAGCAGTGCCTTTTGGATGGTCTTGATGATATTGGCCTGACCTTGGAAAAAGGCGACAAGATCAAATCCTACGCTGAAAAGCGCCAACAAGAAATGCCGTGGCTCTAATCGTATCTTCGGATCGGGTATTTGAGCGCAACAACGATAGCAAAGGATGAAAACAATGGCATCGAATAAAAAACTGATGGTTATGGCCGGGGATGGGATTGGCCAAGAGGTCATGGCGGCAACCCTGAAAGTGGCCGATTGGCTGTCAAAACACCGTTCGATCAGTTTTGATATCACCGAAGGTTTGGTCGGCGGCGCGGCGTATGACGTCCATGGCACGCCATTGAAAGACGAAACCCTTGCTGATGCCATGGCCGCGGATGCGACCTTGTTTGGCGCTGTTGGTGGTCCAAAATATGATGACCTGCCGTTTGAGTTGAAGCCAGAACGCGGTCTTTTGACCCTGCGCAAAGAAATGGATTTGTTTGCCAATTTGCGCCCAGCCATGGTCTTCCCGGCGCTGGTTTCCGCATCGACCCTAAAGCCTGAAGTGGTCTCGGGGCTGAACATTATGATCTTGCGGGAATTGACCGGCGGCGTTTATTTCGCAGAGCCACGCGGCCGCAGCACCGATGAAAACGGCATGGTCAAGGCCTATGACACGAACCTTTACACGCCGCCTGAAATTGAACGCATTGGCCGCGTTGGTTTTGATCTGGCGCGCAAGCGTGACGGCAAATTGACCAGCGTTGAAAAATCCAACGTGATGCATTCCGGTATTCTTTGGCGTGAAGTCATGACCGCTTTGCACAAAGCCGAAGGCGAAGGCGTTGAGCTGAGCCATATGTATGCCGATAACTGCGCCATGCAATTGGTGCGCGCGCCAAAGCAATTTGATGTGATCGTCACGGATAACCTGTTTGGCGATATTCTTTCGGATACGGCGGCGATGCTGACAGGCTCGCTGGGGATGTTGCCATCCGCGTCCTTGGGCGCGGTGGATGAAACCACGGGCAAGCGTCACGCGCTTTATGAACCTGTTCATGGTTCAGCGCCGGATATCGCGGGCAAAGGGTTGGCCAATCCATTGGCTGAAGTGCTGAGTTTCTCTATGTTGCTCCGCTATTCCTTTGATCAGGGCGATGATGCTGATCTGATAGAAAAAGCCGTTGAAAAAGCGCTCGAAGGCGAGTTGCGCACCGGCGATATCATGACCGAAGGCTGCACCCCTACCGGCACCGATGGCATGATTGATCAAGTCATCCGCAGCCTTGACGAATTGTCCCGCTAACGGCATCCGAACAGGAGATCATGATGGCTTATAACGTTGCTGTAGCTGGCGCGACTGGCGCTGTTGGCCGCGAGATGTTGCAAACTTTGGCGGAGCGGAATTTCCCCGTTAAGAATGTCCATGCCTTAGCGTCAAAAGGGTCTGTTGGCCGCGAAGTATCCTATGGCGAAGACAAAGAATTGACCGTCGAATCCCTCGACCAGTTCGATTTCTCCAAGGTTGATATCGCGCTGTTTTCTGCGGGCGGTGATGTGTCGAAGGCGATTGCGCCAAAGGCCGGTGCCGCTGGCGCGATTGTCATTGATAACTCTTCGGCTTTTCGGATGGATGAAGACGTGCCGCTGATCGTTCCTGAAGTGAACGGTCATGTGCTTGATGCGTTTTTGAAAGAAAAAAATCACCGCAATATCATTGCCAATCCCAACTGTTCGACCGCTCAATTGGTGGTGGCGTTAAAGCCGTTGCATGAATTGTTCACCATCAAGCGGGTGGTGGTCTCGACCTATCAAGCGGTTTCTGGCGCGGGCAAAGCGGCGATGGATGAATTGTTCAATCAAACGCGCGGCGTTTATGTCAATGAACCGGTGCGCCCTGAAAACTTCACCAAGGAAATCGCCTTCAACGTCATCCCACATATTGATAAATTCATGGATGATGGCTTCACCAAAGAAGAATGGAAGATGACGGCGGAAACCAAGAAGATTCTGGACCCTGCCATTGACTTGGTGGCGCATTGCGTGCGTGTTCCGGTCTTTATCGGCCATTCCGAGGCGGTCTTCATCGAATGCGAAAAGCCGATGGATGAAAACAAAGCCCGCGACGCCCTCCGTCAAGCCGAAGGCGTGGTGGTGGTTGATCATCGTGCTGATGAAGGCTATGTGACGCCGAAGGAATGCGCGGGTGAAGACGCTGTTTACATCTCGCGGTTGCGGCAAGACCCCACCCATAAAGGCGGATTGGTCTTCTGGTGCGTGTCCGATAACCTGCGCAAAGGCGCGGCGCTCAATTCAGTGCAAATTGCCGAAGAATTGGTCAAGCGCGGCCTTTAATCCTTTTGGCTTAACGCCGCGATGATCTCGTCGGGGTTAATCTCATCACGATTGGGGTGGTCGGATGCCATCAAGATGCTTCGGCTCAATTGGCTGGCCTGTTTAATCGCGGCGCGCCAATCGTTTGATGCGGTCAGCCGCTTGCCCGCCAATCGCATGCCCATGGCAATGGCGGCAAAAAGATCACCGCCACCCGACAGCCCTTTGGTTTGATGGATAAGGCGCGGCCCCTCAAAGGTCAGGACGTCATCAAGGCTGATCCATAAATCAACAACCGCATCACCCCCTGCAAGACCCGTCACCGCCACCCCCTTCAGGTTAGGGTGCTTGGCGAGAATCTGGCGCGCGGCGGCGGTCGCCACTTCCCCATCGGTGATCGTCATGCCTGTGAAATGCCCCAATTCAAAGGCGTTGGGGGTGATCACCTCTGCCACGTCAAAAAGATGATCAGCGATGGCCTCGGCGACGGCATGATCGACATAGAGGCGGCCATGATCGCCAATCGCGGGGTCAATCAATATCGGCAGGTCTTTTTTGTGTTTGAGGCGGCGTATGATGGCGGCGGCACTTTCGGCTTGCGTTGGCCGCGCCATATAGCCCGTCATCACCCCATCGAGGCGTTGCCAAGCCTGCAATCGAACAAGCCCATCCAGCAAATCAGTGAAATCATCATCATCCAGACTGCCGCCGGCTTTGAACCCATGGCCGGGATGCGCCGCGAGTTGGATCGTATCCACTCGGCAAAGTTGATGGCCAAGAGGCGGCATCACAAGATTGGCCATGGTGTTGCCAACAGCCCCCATGGTTACGGCGGATTGAATGGAAAGAATATGCGGCATGGCGTGATTTCGCTTCAAAAGAAAAGACTATAGCAGGTCACGCGATGATCGGCGATACCACTTCTGCGATCGGATTGCTTGCGACAATTTTAACATTCTCACGGATTGACCTAGAACGCCGCATGAGGGATAAGGATAAAGAGCGAATTGGGGAGATGATTATGGCGAAACAACGCCCCTTATCACCACATCTGATGATTTATAAACCGCAATTGACGACCATCATGTCGATCATGCATCGCATGACGGGTGGCGCTTTGGCCATGGGCAGTCTGCTTGTGGTTTGGTGGATCGTGGCTTTGGCCAGCGGGGCTGAATATTACGCTTTTGTCCAAACCATCATCGGCCATTGGATGGGTCAATTGGTGATCTTTGGGTTTAGCGTGGCGGTCTTTTATCATTTGTCGAATGGCATTCGGCATTTGCTTTGGGATTTTGGCTATAACCTGTCCATCGAAGGGGTGCATCGAAGCGGCTATGTCGTGCTGGTGATGACGCTGGTCTTGACGGCCTTGACCTGGGTATCGGTTTGGGCATCGGTTTGGACGAATTAGGGGGAAAGCCGTGATGGAAAAAACTTCAATGCGATCCCCATTGGGAAAAGTCCGCGGTCTAGGTTCGGCTCGCAAAGGCGTTTCTCATTGGTGGCTTCAACGCTTAACGGCCATGGGGCTGATCCCGTTGGTGATTTATATGGTCATCAGCCTTGTTTCTGCCATGGGGGGCGACTACATCAATGCAGTGGCGTGGTTGCAATCCCCTATTAACGCTACGGTCATGCTGCTTCTCCTTGGCGCTGGGTTTTTCCACGCCACCCTCGGAGCGCAAGTGATCATTGAAGACTATGTTTCGAATGAAAACCGCCGTCTATTGGCGCTGGTGGCGGTGAAATTAGCGATGACAGGGCTGGCGGCTTTGTCCCTGTTTAGCGTTCTTTCGGTTGCGCTGAGTTAAAGTTAACCCTCATTGAGGTAAACAAATGTCTGCTTATGAAATCACGGATCATTACTATGATGTTGTCGTTGTGGGCGCGGGCGGTGCTGGGCTTCGTTCCACCCTCGGCATGGCAACATCAGGGCTGAAAACCGCTTGTTTGACCAAAGTCTTTCCGACGCGTAGCCATACGGTGGCGGCGCAGGGCGGCATTGGCGCGGCGCTCAACAACATGGGCGAAGGCGACAATTGGCGGTTCCATATGTACGACACGGTCAAAGGCTCCGATTGGCTGGGTGATCAAGACGCGATTGAATATATGTGCCGCAACGCTATACCCGCGGTGGTCGAACTTGAACATTATGGCGTGCCGTTCTCGCGCACCGAAGAAGGCAAGATTTATCAGCGTCCTTTTGGCGGGCATACGCTGGATTACGGCAAGTCGATTGCGCGCCGCGCGGCCTCAGCGGCGGATCGCACCGGTCATGCCATTTTGCATACGCTTTACCAGCAATGCTTGAAGCATAAAGCGGAGTTTTTCATCGAATATTTTGCCTTGGATTTGCTGATGGATGATGAAGGCGTCTGCCGCGGCGTGATCGCGCTTTGTTTGGAAGACGGCTCGCTTCATCGCTTTCATGGACAGCGCACGGTGCTGGCAACAGGCGGTTATGGCCGGGTGTATTTTTCCTGCACCTCAGCCCATACCTGCACCGGCGATGGCAATGCCATGGCGTTGCGCGCGGGCTTGCCGCTTCAAGATATGGAATTTGTTCAGTTTCACCCCACCGGCGTATATGGCGCAGGGGTTCTGATCACCGAAGGCGCGCGCGGCGAAGGCGGGTATTTGACCAATTCCGAAGGCGAGCGCTTCATGGAACGCTACGCCCCCACCGCCAAAGACTTGGCGTCACGCGATGTCGTGAGCCGCGCCATGACGATGGAAATCAATGAAGGCCGCGGCATTGGCCCCAATAAAGATCATATCTTGCTTCACCTTGAGCATATTGACGCTGATACTTTGGCGGAACGCTTGCCGGGGATCACGGAAACCGCGCGGATTTTCTGCGGTGTTGATATTACCAAAGAACCGATTCCGGTTCTGCCAACCGTGCATTACAACATGGGCGGCATCCCAACGAATTACCATGGCGAAGTGCTGTCGCCGACGAAAGATAACCCCAATCGCGTGGCGCCAGGATTGATGGCCATTGGTGAAGCGGCTTGCGTATCGGTGCATGGCGCCAATCGTTTGGGTACCAATTCGTTGCTCGATATTGTTGTTTTTGGCCGGGCGGCGGCGTATCGGGCGGCGGCGACGGTTGAGGCTGGGGCTTCACACGCGCCGATCCCAGAAAGCGCCACGGAAAAAGCACTCGATCGGTTTGATCGGATGCGCCACGCCAAGGGCGATACCCATGCCAGTGAAATCCGCAGCGCCATGCAGGTGGCGATGCAACGCCACGCGGCGGTGTTCCGCTCCAGCGCGTCTTTGACCGAAGGCGTGGAAAAGATGGATCAAGTGGCCAGCCGCATGGCGGATATCGGCCTTCGCGATCGCTCGCTGATTTGGAACACGGATTTGGTGGAAGCGCTTGAATTGGACAATTTGATGTCGCAAGCTTTAATCACCATGCGCTCGGCGGAACAACGCCAAGAATCACGCGGCGCCCATGCCCATGAAGATTTTCCCGAGCGCGATGATAAGGAATGGATGAAGCATACGGTCATGTGGCTCAATGGCGACAACGCGTCAGAATTGGGCTATCGGCCGGTTCATCTCAACACCTTGACCAATGAAGTTGAAACCGTGCCGCCCGTGGCGCGGGTGTATTAATCGCTTGTTAATGAAGAACAGGACTTGATCATGGCTGAATTTGCACTGCCTCAACATTCCAAAGTTCAAAAGGGTAAAATCCACCCAAAGCCTGAAGGCGCGATGCGCACCAAGACGTTTAATATCTATCGCTGGTCGCCAGAAGACGACGGCAATCCAAGGATGGATACCTACACCGTCAATCTCGATGAATGTGGGCCGATGGTGCTGGATGCTTTGATCAAAATCAAAGGCGAAACCGATCCGTCCCTGACCTTCCGCCGGTCTTGCCGTGAGGGGATTTGCGGGTCGTGTTCAATGAATATCGATGGCACGAATACCTTGGCGTGTTTGAAATCCATTGATGAAGTCGATGGCGATGTTGATATTTACCCTTTGCCGCATATGCCGGTGATCAAAGACCTTGTGCCTGATTTAAGCCACGCTTACGCGCAATTGGCCTCGATTGAACCTTGGCTGAAAACCGATAGCAACGCTCCAGAAGGCGAGGAGCGCCGCCAAAGCGTCGATGACCGTGATAAAATGGATGGCCTGTGGGAATGCGTCTTGTGCTTCAGCTGCTCAACCTCTTGCCCCAGTTATTGGTGGAATGGCGATCGCTATTTGGGGCCAGCGGTGTTGTTGCAAGCCTATCGCTGGATCGCCGATAGCCGCGATGAATATACCGGTGAACGGCTTGACGCTTTGGAAGACCCGTTCCGGCTCTACCGTTGCCACACGATTATGAACTGCACCCAGACCTGCCCGAAAGGGTTGAACCCGGGCAAGGCGATTGCGGAAATTAAGAAACTGCAACTTGAACGCCAGTAAATCTTTTTCGGCCATCAAAGGGGGCGGTGATGCGGTTGCTTGACGATTATCAGCACCGCATTGATGCCGGTATGATCAGCGATGACCCGGCTCAGCGCGCGGCGATTGTGCCCCTTGATGATCTTTTGCATCACCTCAAAGCGCCGCGGTCTTTTTTTGGTTTTCGTAAAGCCGCTTCCCCTCAAGGGGTTTATCTCTATGGCGGCGTTGGCCGCGGCAAATCGATGCTCATGGATCGGTTTGCTGAAGTGGCGCGGCAAGGGGGGATGGCGCTCGCGCGGTTTCATTTTCATGATTTTATGACCGCGGTTCACGATCACATTCATCATCCTGATCTCGCCAAGAAAGCGGACCCTGCGCGCCATGTCGCCGCCGCGATATCAAAAGGGGCGCGGGTGATTTGCTTTGACGAAATGGAAGTCCGCGATATCGCCGATGCCATGATTCTGGCGCGGGTGATGGGTGGGTTCTTTGACGATGGCGGCGTTCTGGTGGCGACGTCAAATCGTCACCCTGATGATCTTTATGAAGGCGGGCTTCACCGCGATCGGTTTTTGCCTTTCATCGCCTTGCTGAAAGAAAAAGCCATCTTGCATGAATTGCTAAGCCCCACCGATTATCGCCAGCAATTATTGGTGTCACTGCCGGCGTGGTATTGCCCCGATGATGCCGAAGCCGAGGCTTCCATGGCAAAAATCTTTGGGATGCTGACCGAAGGGCATGAAATTGAACCCGTGAGCGTAACCGTTGCCGGTCGCCACATTCGTTTTGATCATGCGGCCAATAATATTGCCCGTGTTCATTTTGATGAGGTTTGCAAAACAGCGCTGGCGGCGCGGGATTATTTGGCTTTGGCGGATCGCTATACCGGGCTGTTGATCAGCCATATCCCGCGCCTTGATGATACATCGCGCAACGAAACCCGGCGGCTGATGTGGCTGGTGGATGCGTTCTATGATCGTGGGCGGTTTTTGGTCTGTTCCGCCGCCGCCGATATCCCAAAAATCTATCAAGGCCGTGATTGGGAAAAAGAATTCCCCCGCACCGCGTCGCGATTGACGCAAATGGCCAAAATTTAACCGCATAGGGGCAGTTTTGCTTGCCCTGATCAGGCGAATCCGTTAAGTGATTGCACAGAGGGATAAGACCAAAACAAAGGATATCCGCTCCCCCCTCACGGTGAGGGATTTGGTGTTCTTTTATTCCCCCTTTGGTTCGATTTCCCTATGGATATAATTGCTCTGACGGCATGAAACGATGCTGACTGATCTAAAGGAACTATCATGGCACGACATAAAATCGCTCTTGTAGGGGCTGGTAATATTGGTGGAACACTTGCGCTGCTCGCAGGTTTGAAAGAACTGGGTGACATTGTTCTTTTTGATATTCAAGAAGGCATCCCACAAGGCAAGGCCCTCGATATCGCGCAAGCAAGCCCTGTCGAAGGCTTTAACGCCAATTCCAGCGGCGCCAATGATTACAGCGCGTTGAAAGACGCCGATGTGGTGATCGTCACCGCCGGGGTTGCGCGCAAGCCTGGGATGAGCCGCGATGATCTGGTTGGCATCAACACCAAGGTCATGGAACAAGTCGGCGCGGGCATCAAAGATAACTGCCCCGACGCTTTTGTGATTTGTATCACCAACCCGCTGGACGCGATGGTTGGGGTGTTGCAGGAAGCCTCTGGCCTGCCGAAAGAAAAAGTGGTGGGCATGGCGGGCGTTCTTGACAGCGCACGTTTTCGTTACTTTTTGGCGGAAGAATTTGGCGTTTCCGTGGAAGACGTCACGGCTTTTGTGCTGGGCGGTCATGGCGACACGATGGTGCCATTGGTGCGGTATTCGACCGTCGCCGGCATCCCTGTGCCAGATTTGATTGCCATGGGTTGGAGCACACAAGAAAAGATCGACAGCATCGTTCAGCGCACCCGTGATGGCGGGGCTGAGATCGTGGGTCTCTTGAAAACAGGGTCAGCCTTCTACGCGCCAGCCTCGTCAGCGATTGAAATGGCAGAAGCGTATCTGAAAGACAAAAAACGGGTTTTGCCTTGCGCGGCTTATGTTGATGGCGCTTATGGAATCGATGGCCTTTATGTTGGCGTGCCGGTTGTGTTGGGCGCAGGCGGTGTTGAAAAAGTGGTTGAGATCACTCTTAACGCTGATGAACAAACCATGTTGGATCATTCCATCGCCGCGGTCAAAACCTTGGCTGAAGTTGTTGCTAAGGTTCGTGGTTAAAGCAAAAATTTGCCGCCAACTCTTGCGGGTTGGCGGCATCGGGGTTAGTTTAATAAGGCAACGCACCATGCTGTGGTGCCGGGGGACATAATGGATAGCCACCATTCGGAAGATGATTTTCTTTCAGGGGCCAATGCGATTTTCCTAGCTGAAATGCATCAGCGTTGGCGCCAAAACCCTAATCGCGTGACTTCAGATTGGGCCAATTTCTTTGCCCGCCTCGATGGCATGAACACCGATGCTAATATCGGTTCTGACAAGCCTGATCTCGGTTGGGGGCGGCCACCGTCGCAAGTGATTGGCGCGGAAGTCGACGCCATTCAGCAAAATCTGGCGCAAAATCTGGCACAAGGCCAAACTAGCGCGGCGACATCCTCGTCCTTTAGCAATGCTGATATTCGTTCGGCGACATTGGATTCGATTCGCGCCATTATGTTGATCCGCGCTTATCGCATCCGCGGGCATTTGATGGCCAGCCTTGACCCTCTCGGTTTAGGCGAGGCGGTGTATCACCCTGAATTGGATTACACCACCTATGGCTTCACCGAGGCTGATTTGGATCGGCCGATTTTCATCAATTATGTGCTTGGCCTAGAAGTCGCCACCTTGCGTGAGATTCTGTCGATTGTCCGTGACACCTATTGCAGCACGATTGGCGTTGAATTTATGCATATCCAAGACCCTGATCAAAAGGCTTGGATTCAGGAGCGTATTGAGGGCATTCGTAACCACACGGATTTCACCAAACGCGGCAAAACCACGATTTACGAACGCTTGGTTTCGGCTGAAAATTTTGAGCAATATCTGCATAAAAAATACGTTGGCACCAAACGCTTTGGCCTTGATGGCGGTGAGGCGATGATCCCGGCGCTTGAGCAAATCTTAAAGCGCGGCTCGCAATTGGGGCTTGATGAAGTGGTGGTCGGCATGTCGCATCGCGGCCGATTGAACGTCTTGCACAATGTGTTGTCGAAACCATTCCGCGCTATTATCTCGGAATTTTTGGGCAACCCCGCCAACCCTGAAGAAGCGGGCGGTTCCGGCGATGTGAAATATCATATGGGGAATTCCGCGGATCGGGAATTTGACGGCAAAGAAGTGCATTTGACGCTGAATGCCAACCCGTCGCATCTCGAAGTGGTGAACCCCGTGGCCATTGGCCGAAGCCGGGCCAAACAAAATCAGCGCAAAGACGAAGATCGGACGGCGGTCTTGCCTTTGCTGATCCATGGCGACGCGGCTTTTTCGGGTCAGGGGATTGTGGCTGAAACTTTCGCGTTTTCGGCGTTGCGCGGCTACCGTACGGGCGGCTCGATGCACGTCATCGTCAATAACCAGATTGGCTTTACCACCGATCCGGCGTTTTCGCGGTCATCGCCTTACCCCACTGATGTGGCCAAGATGGTGATGTCGCCGATTTTCCATGTCAATTGTGATGACGTGGAATCGGTGGTGCATGTTTGCCGCATCGCCACGGAATTCCGCCAGCAATTCAAAACCGATGTGGTGATTGATTTGATTTGTTATCGCCGCTTTGGCCATAACGAGGGCGATGAGCCGTCATTCACCCAGCCGATGATGTATAGCAAAATCAAATCGCATCCGTCGGTGCGGCAGATTTACGCTGATAAACTGATCGCTGAAGGAACGTTGACGCCCGAAGAAGCGCAAGCCATCATTGATGAAAATCTGCGCTATCTCGATGCGGAATTTGAAGCCGGCACCAGTTACCGCCCCAATAAAGCCGATTGGCTTGAGGGCAAATGGTCAGGTTTCCGCGCCGCCCATGGCGAATCTCGCCGTGGCCAGACGTCGGTGACCGAAGAGCAAATTCAAGTGGTGGCCAAGGCCATGACCACGGTGCCAGAGGGCTTGGACATTCACTCGAAACTTCAGCGGGTGATCGATGGCCGCAAGAAAGCCTTGGACACAGGACAAGGCCTTGATTGGGCCACGGCTGAACAATTGGCCTTTGGCACGTTGCTGCTAGAAGGTCAGTCGGTGCGCTTGTCGGGTCAGGATTCGTGCCGCGGCACGTTCAGCCAACGTCACGCTGTTTTCGTTGATCAAAACACCGGCGAGCGGCACACCCCGCTCAATCATCTCGGCGTTGAACAAGAACTCTTTGAGGTGATCGACTCGCCGCTATCGGAAGCATCGGTTTTGGCCTTTGAATATGGGTTTTCGCAAGCCGAGCCAAACGCGCTGGTCATGTGGGAAGCGCAATTCGGTGATTTCGCCAATGGCGCGCAAGTGATTGTCGATCAATTTATTTCATCGGGTGAAGCCAAATGGCTCCGCATGAGCGGCTTGGTGATGCTGTTGCCCCATGGTCATGAAGGCCAAGGGCCAGAACATTCATCGGCACGGCTTGAACGTTATTTGCAGCTCTGCGCCGAAGATAATATGCAGGTGGTCAATTGCACCACCCCGGCCAATTACTTCCACGTCTTGCGGCGGCAATTGAAACGTGATTTCCGTAAGCCGTTGATCATCATGACGCCTAAATCCTTGTTGCGGCATAAGCAATGCGTCTCGAGCCTTGACGATTTGACGGGCAGCAGCACCTTCCATCGTGTCATCGAAGAGCATGATCCAAAGATCGCTAAGAAAGCCGATCGCATCGTGATTTGTTCCGGCAAAGTCTATTACGATTTGCTGGCGGCGCGCGACGAGGCGGGCATTGATAACATCAGCATCATCCGTCTGGAACAGATTTATCCGTTCCCTCACCGGACGCTTCAACGGGTGTTGTCGGAACGACCCGATGCTGAAATTGTCTGGTGCCAAGAAGAGCCGCGCAATATGGGCAGTTGGGATTTCGTCGATCGTCGCATCGAAGCGGTGATGCGCGATGTTGGCGGCAAGCATCAGCGGCCGATTTATGCCGGGCGTCCCGAAGCGGCGTCTCCCGCAACGGGCAGCATGTCGCGTCACCTCAAAGAGCAGAATAAACTGATCAGTGAGGCGTTAAAATTGAATGAGGATTCAGTCTCCAAAGTGGCTGAATAACACCCTTGATGTGGCCTTGGCCACGCGTCAGAGAGAGAAGACGATGAGCATTGAAATCAAAGTTCCGCCGCTTGGTGAATCCGTTGCTGAAGGCACTATTGCCCGCTGGATGAAATCCTTGGGGGATGCGGTCGCTCAAGACGAACCTATTGCAGAACTTGAAACCGATAAAGTGACCCTTGAAGTACCCGCGCCAGCGGCGGGAGTCTTATCCAGCATTGTTGCCGAAGCAGGCGCGACGGTCAGCATTGATGCGGTGATTTCCCTCATGGAAGAAGGCGCGGCGGCGGATGCCCCCAAGGCATCACCAGCGGCGCCTGCGCCAACAGCTCCTCCGGCTACTCCTCCATCAGCGGCTCCTGCTCCAACTCCTTCGGCTTCAGCATCCTCAGCGGATCACCCGTTATCGCCAGCGGTAAAACGTTTGGTCGAAGAAAACAACCTCGACCCTCAGCAGATTCCTGCCACGGGCAAAGATGGGCGCTTGACCAAAGGCGATGTTTTGGCCGCCATTGAAACAGGATCGGCGAAGGCCGCCGCTCCCACAACACCAAGCCCCGTTTCATCAGCGCCAGTGTCGTCTCAGCCTCCAGCGGCTACACCGCGCGCCGATAACCCTCGCGAAGAACGGGTGCCGATGACGCGGCTTCGGAAAGTCATTGCCCAGCGCTTGAAAGACGCGCAAAACACCGCCGCCATGCTCACCACTTTTAACGAAGTCGATATGTCCAAAGTGATGGCTTTGCGGTCTGAATATCGCGATGTCTTTGAAAAAACCTATGGCGTGCGCTTGGGCTTTATGTCGTTCTTTGTCCATGCCGCGATCCATGCGCTGAAAGAATTTCCAGCGGTGAACGCCGAAATTCATGGCGATGATATCATCTATAAAAACTATTATAACATTGGCGTTGCGGTCGGCACGCCTCAAGGCTTGGTTGTGCCGGTGCTTAAAGACGCCGATCAAATGAGTTTTGCTGAAACCGAAGCCAGCATCAACGCTTTTGGCCAGAAAGCCCGCGATGGGCAATTGACCATGGATGATATGTCCGGCGGCACTTTTACGATTTCCAATGGCGGGGTTTATGGCTCAATGCTGTCGACACCGATCTTGAACAAACCGCAAAGCGGCATTTTGGGGATGCATAATATTCAAAAGCGCGCGGTGGTGGTGTCGTCGTCTTCCGGCGATAGCATTGAAATTCGCCCCATGATGTATTTGGCGCTGTCTTATGACCATCGCATTATCGATGGCCGCGAGGCGGTGTCTTTCTTGGTGCGGCTGAAAGATATGATTGAAGACCCTCGCCGTCTTCTTCTTGGGCTTTAATCAAACAAGCGAGCGATACATCTGATGGCTGATCAAACCCACGCGGAACTCATTGTTATCGGGGCAGGCCCCGGCGGTTATGTGGCGGCGATCCGCGCCGCGCAATTGGGGATGAGCGTGATCTGCGTGGAAAAGCGCGCAACTCTTGGCGGCACTTGTTTGAATGTCGGCTGTATCCCGTCTAAAGCTCTCCTTAACACTTCGGAAAAATACCATGATGCGGCGTCAGGTCATCTCGCCGATCAAGGCATCACGCTGGGCAAAGCCAAACTCGATCTTGATGTCATGATGGCCAATAAAGACAAAATTGTCCGTGATTTGACGGGGGGGATTGATCTGCTCTTCCGCAAGAATAAAGTGACGCGCATCACCGGCATGGCGACCATCACCGCCCCGGGCGAGGTAAGCGTCAGCAAGGACGACGGCAGCATCACCACGTTAACCGCCGACCGTATTTTGATTGCCACGGGGTCTGAACCCGTAAGCCTGCCCGGGGTGGATATTGACGAAGATAAAATTGTGTCTTCCACCGGCGCTTTGGCCTTGCCGAAAGTGCCAAAACGCTTGGTGCTGATTGGCGCAGGTTATATCGGCCTTGAAATGGGGACGGTTTGGCAACGGCTTGGCGCAGAGGTTGAAGTGGTGGAATATCTGCCGCGCATCCTGCCGGGCATGGACGCGGAAGTCGCGCGGAAATTCCAATCGATTCTCGAAAAACAAGGGCTAAACTTCCGCCTCAGCACGGCGGTGAAATCCGCCAAAGCCAATAAGTCTGGGGTGGTGCTTGATATTGAACCCGCCGCGGGCGGCGAGCGCGAAAAACTCACCGCCGATGTTGTGCTGGTGGCGGTGGGGCGTCGGCCTAACACCGATGGGCTGGGGCTGGAGGCGGTTGGCGTGACGCTAGATGAACGTGGACGCATTCCTGTCGATGAAGATTTTGAAACCAATATCCCCGGTATTTTTGCCATTGGTGACGTGATCCCTGGCCCTATGTTAGCACATAAAGCCGAAGAAGATGGCGTCGCGGCGGTGGAAATCATGGCGGGGATGGCGGGGCGTGTTGATTACGATCATGTCCCGGGCATTGTCTATACCGCGCCGGAAATTGCCACTCTTGGCAAAACCGAAGAGCAACTCAAAGATGCTGGCATCACTTATCATAAAGGCGTCTTCCCCTTCCAAGCCAATAGCCGGGCGCGCG
>CAJXME010000003.1 GCA_913056245.1 uncultured Alphaproteobacteria bacterium
AGCAAGCCGGTCATGGCGGCTTTGATTTCATCGATCAATTCATAAATGATCGAGTGATATCGGATTTCAATGCCATCACGCCGCGCTTGATCGCGCGCTTGCGGATTGGCGCGAACGTTAAACGCGATGATCATGCCTTGTGAGGCGGCCGCCAAACTGATGTCGGATTCGCTGATCGCGCCGACGCCTGCGGATAAAATCCGAACTTTGACTGATTCCGTCGCCAATTTATCCACCGCCACACGAATCGCTTCGAGCGAACCATGCACATCGGTTTTGATCACGACTGGCAATTCTTCGGCTTCACCAGCGGCAATCGCCGATAGCATTTGTTCCACCGAACCGCGAGCGCCACTTGTGGCTTCTTTTTCGCGCAACACACGCTGGCGATATTCAGACACTTCCCGCGCCCGCGCATCGCTATCCACGACGGTCAGCAAATCCCCTGCCATGGGCGTGCCGTTGAGGCCAAGCACTTCAACTGCATCGCCTGGGGTGGCGGCTTTGACTTGCTTGCCATGGTCATCATACATGGCGCGCACTCGGCCTGTTTCCGCGCCGACGACGAAAATATCACCGACTTGAAGCGTTCCGCGTGTCACCAGCAAAGACGCCACCGAACCGCGGCCGCGCTCAACTTTGGCTTCGATCACCGCGCCTTCTGCGGCGCGATCAGGATTGGCTTTCAATTCCAGCAATTCGGCTTGAAGCATGATGGCTTCTTCGAGTTTATCAAGGCCCATTTTGGTATGGGCGGAAACATCAACGCAAAGCACAACACCACCAAAATCTTCGGTGACAATCTCATGGCTGAGCAATTCGCTGCGCACCCGTTGAGGGTCTGCTTCAGGCTTGTCGCATTTGTTAACGGCAATGATCACGGGACAATCCGCCGCGCGGGCGTGATTAATCGCTTCGATCGTTTGCTGCATGACGCCATCATCAGCGGCCACCACCAGAATCACAATATCGGTGATATTAGCGCCGCGCATCCGCATTTCCGTGAAGGCTTCGTGGCCGGGGGTATCGATAAAGGTGATGCGATTGCCTGATTTGGTGTTCACCTGATAAGCGCCGATATGCTGAGTGATGCCGCCGGATTCACCCGCCGCAACATCAGCCGAACGAATCGCATCGAGAATAGACGTTTTGCCGTGATCAACATGCCCCATCACCGTCACCACCGGTGGGCGAGGTTTCAGGGTCGCGGGATCATCCGACTCTTCGCTGGCGATAATATCCACATCGGCTTCAGAAACGCGATTGGGCTTGTGTCCCAGTTCCACCACGATCAATTCAGCGGTTTCCGCGTCAATCGTTTGGTTCACCGTCGCCATAATGCCCAATTTCATCAATTCCTTGATGACATCGGCACTGCGTTCCGCCATGCGGTTGGCCAATTCTTGGACAGTGATGGCGTCTGGGATCGTGACATCACGCACTTGTTTGACCTTTGGCTGATCATTGGCGCCGCGCATCCGTGCTTTTTCGCGTTCCCGCGCGCGCCGCACCGAGGCCAAAGACCGTTGCCGCATGGTTTCACCACCATCGAGCGCTTCGGTAATCGTGATTTTGCCCCGGCGGCGTCCACTATCATCGCCGCGGCGAGCAGGGGTTTTCTTCGGCTGTTCTGGCAATTCCCGGCGGCGGCCTGAATTCCGACCCGCCGCGCCAGCATCATCATCGCGCATCCCGCCGGGCATGGCTGGGCCGGAATCGGCATCACGGCGCGCTTGTTCAGCCGCGTGGCGTTTGGTTTCTTCGGCTCTGCGCTTTTCTTCTTCTTCAGCGATCAGCCGCATTTCATCGAGTTCGCGCTGGCGGCGCGCATCTTCGGGGCTAATCGCTGGTTCTGGTTCAACAGCCGCTGGCTCTTCCGGTGCCGCGGCTGCCGGTTTAGCCGCAGGCGGCGGGGTTGGCTTTTTCTTCAGGCCTTCTTGCAAGGCGCGATTGCGCGCGGCGCGTTCTTCTTCGGTCAGGTTATCTTGCGGCGCTTGCGGGGCGGCTTCAACCACTGGTTCTTGCACCGGCTCAGGAGCGGCCGTGCGAGACGGCGCCGGACGCGCGCCAATTTGGCGCTTGCGCACCACTTCAACTTGGACCGATGAGCGCGAGGAGGCTCGGCCAAGGCCGGATCGACCTGCTTGAGGCACACCATCAGCGGGCGCTGCACTTGGAGCGCCGCCTAAGGTCAGTTTGCCTCCACCAAGGCTCAAGGTTTTCTTTTTATCACCTTGCTTTTCCATTTATGACCCTCTCAGTCCTCACATTGCCTAAACCACGGCAATAAAAAATTACTTTACCTTGGGTTTACGCTTTGGTCTTGCCATGGTTTACAATGGCAAGGCCTATAAAAGCAACCCTTTGACGATGAACGCCGCAATTATTGCCCGCGCTGTCTCATCATTATTTTGGCCTTCAGGCCGCGCTTGACCGCAACCTCTCCAGCCGTTTTAACTCCACCGCCAGATGCCGGGCTTGTCGCCATTGCCCGTTGACAATCGCCACAAACGCCATTGGCCGACCAAATGGAGCGCCAATTTCATCGCTGGTCATCGCTGAGATGACCCAATCATGCGCCACATCGCCACGCAATGCCCGGGCTTCACGGGGGGATGCGTCGGAGGCGATCAACAAGCCAAAGACACGTCCCTCGGCTTTAATTTTACCGCCACCCCCAAGGGTGATGCCGCCACGACGCCCCATGGCGAGGCCTTCTTGGCAACGCTTGACCAACAAGCGATCAACCTGATCGGCCAAAGCGCTATCCGGCAATTTGCCGCCCAAAGCACGCGCCAGTTTTCCGCTTGTCGCGGCTTTTTCCAGCATCGCCCGATCCGCTGTCACCCAAGCCCCACGCCCCGGCAGTTTTGCCGCCACATCAGGGGTGATCACCCCATCAGGATTAGCGACAAACCGCACCATAGCGGTGGTCTCACCACTGTCATGGCTGATGATGCAACGGCGTTCCGGCACGAGGTTTACTCCGCAGAAGCCCCGCCCGTGGCGTCACCTTCATCCACGTCACCCGCATCATCAGCGGCGTCTTCATCATCAAACCAATGCGCCCGCGCGGCCATAATAATGTCGCCGGCGGTGTCCTGATCGGTCAGCCCAAAACTAGAGAGATGTTCCACCAATTCTTCGGAATCCAAATCCGCCAGATCATCGAGGGTCAACATGCCCTTTTCCGCCAAGGCCAGAATCATCGCTGGGGTCAGGTGATCAAAATTCTTCAGATCATCCGTGACTTTCAGATCATCAAGCGCGCCATTAATCCGAACGGTTTCACGCTCGACAAAATCAATCGCGCGGCGTGACAATTCGGCGGCGATGTCTTCGTCAAAGCCCTGAATGGTCATCAATTCTTCCACCGGTGTTTCGGCGATGTCCTCGACCATGACAAAGCCTTCCGCGATCAGCAGATGGGCGATCACATCATCAATATCAAGGCTTTCCATGAAGCGAGTTGACCGGAGGCGAGTTTCTTCCTGACGGCGCTCTGATTCTTGAGCTTCGGTTAGGATATCGATATACCAACCCGTCAATTGGGAGGCGAGGCGAACGTTCTGGCCACGGCGGCCAATCGCCAGACTCAATTGATCATCCGGCACCACGACTTCCATTCGGCCGGCGTCTTCATCCATCACCACTTTCGAAACCACAGCCGGGGCAAGCGCGTTCACCGCAAAAGCCACGGTGTCTTCTGACCATGGAATGATTTCGATTTTTTCGCCCTGCAATTCATTGACCACGGCCTGAACACGGCTGCCGCGCATCCCGACGCAAGCGCCCACAGGATCAATGCTAGGGTCTTTGGAATAGACCGCGATTTTGGCTCGGCTGCCCGGCTCACGCACCACATTCTTGATCTCAATGATGCCGTCATAAATTTCCGGTACTTCTTGGGTGAAGAGTTGCGCCATGAACTGGTTTTCAGCGCGCGACAGGAAAATCTGTGGGCCGCGCGGCTCTTCCCGAACTTCTTTGATATAAGCGCGAACGCGATCACCTTGACGGAGCAATTCACGAGGGATCATTTCTTCGCGGCGGATCACGCCTTCAGCGCGACCCAAATCAACAGAGATGGAATAACCTTCAGCGCGTTTGATCGTGCCCACAACAATTTCGCCCACGCGATCTTTATATTCTTCAAATTGACGCGCTCGTTCAGCGTCACGCACCCGCTGGGAAATCACTTGCTTAGCGGTTTGCGCGGCGATGCGCCCAAATTCGAGCGGCGGCAGCGGTTCACGGATAAAATCACCAAGCCCCAACGTGGGATCAATTTTCTGCGCATCGGCCAAGGTCATTTGCGCGGCTTCTTCTTCAACCTCTTCGACCACTTCGATCACACGCTCAAGGGTAATAGCGCCATTTTTGCGATCGATATGCGCGCGAATATCACGATCCTGACCGTAACGTGACCGTCCGGCTTTCTGAATCGCTTGTTCCATCGCGACAATAACCTCTTCACGGTCAATTGATTTTTCGCGGGCGACAATATCCGCCACTTGGATCAATTCGGCACCGGGTACTGTGGACGTATCCATGGGATTAACCTTTCTTCCTGCTCTTGAGGGGTTTGAGGAACCATTCTGATGGATCGAGTTTTGCGCCTTCAATCGCATCAAATGGTATTTCTACCGGCCCTGCGGCCGTATCAATCGAAATCAAATGATCAGCATCAATGCCTTTAAGCCGGCCGTTGAACCGGCGGCGACCATCGATTAATTTTTTGGTGGAAACTTTGACCAATTCGCCTTGGAACCGATCATAATCTTCGGGAATCACCAATGGCCGAGACAGGCCCGGCGAGGTCACTTCAAGGTGATAATTGCTTTTGATGGGGTCTTCGACATCCAACACCGCCGAGACGCCACGCGAAATCACGGCGCAATCTTCCACCGTCATCTCAACATCATGATCAAGCGGTTCAGCCATGATCTGGAGTGTGCCATTGGCAAAACTGACGCGCACCAACCGAAACGCCATCGGCGCCAGCACCGGCTCAATCATCTCAGCGATTTTATCTTCAAGCAGCATTACGCCGCCTCCTCATTTCCTTGCCGTAAGGATTCCCATCCGCAAGCAATAAAAAAGGCGGGCTTGAACCCACCGTTCGCATGCGACCGTATTTTCTTAATTATATAGCCTGACCCCCTCAAAAAAGCAAGCCATGTTTTGTTTAGGCATGATCGGATCGAATGAAGGTAAACCATGCTGATTTGCGGCCAACGCGATCGGCTTTTGCCATATAACGCGTGCCAGGCCAGCCGGGGGGAGGCTGCCGCCAATCTTCCGCCGATCGCGCCGTCCAATGGAAATCATCGCGCCGCATCATCGCCTCCAGCATCCAGGTTTTGGCGGTGGGATCATCAGACGCCAATAACAATGAGCCGCCCGGCCGGATCAACCGCGCCAAGACATCGAGCATTTGCGGCTGAATAATGCGGCGGTTTTGATGCCGTGATTTTGGCCATGGGTCTGGGAATAAAATAAAGACGCCATCCAGCGCATGATCTTTCAGGCTGGGCAAGAGCAGACGCACATCTTCAGGCCAGAACCGGATATTATCCAATTCCCCTTCGATAATATGGCGGCAAAGCCGCGCCACGCCATTCATGAAAGGCTCAGCCCCGATAAACCCGCAATCGGGGCTTTCATGGGCGCGCGCCGCCAAATGCTCACCACCGCCAAAGCCAATTTCAAGAAAAACTTGGCCAGAGGCGGGGCGCAACCAATCCCGTGGATCAAGATCAGCGGCATCGGTGAGCAGATCAGGATCAAGGGCAAATTGCGCCAAGCCTTGCTCAAGGAACGCCGATTGCTGAGGCCGCAATCGCCGACCATGACGCCGGCCATAGAACATCAGCCTCTTTTCAGGATCAGATGAGGTCATGGTTTTGCGAGTCAGCACGCGGCTTTCAACGCATCCACCAAATCAAGCGCTTCCCAAGAGAATGTCCCGGGGCCAGCCTCACCAGCGACCCGGCCAAAATGGCCATAAGCGGCGCTGGCTTTGTAAATAGGCGCGCTCAAACCAAGGGTTTCGCGAATGCCTCTTGGGGTTAAATCCATAACCTCTGGGATGATCTCAGCCAAGCGCGCATCGTCAACAGCGCCTGTTCCAGCGGTATCGACATAAATCGAAAGCGGGTAAGACACGCCAATCGCATAGGAAACCTGAATGGTGCATTTTTCCGCCAAGCCCGCGGCGACGATATTTTTCGCCACATAACGCGCCGCGTAAGCCGCCGAGCGATCAACCTTTGTGGGGTCTTTGCCGCTAAACGCGCCGCCGCCATGGGGAGCCGCGCCACCATAGGTATCGACAATAATTTTCCGCCCTGTTAATCCGGCATCGCCATCAGGCCCGCCGATGACAAAATTGCCTGTCGGATTGACGTAGAATTTATCCTCATCACACATCCAACCATCGGGCAGAACCGACAAGACATGGCCGCGCACCAATTCCCGAATATCGGCTTGGCTGACGCCATCACGATGCTGGGTGGAGACCACCACGCTTTCGGCGCGCACCGGTTTGCCGTTTTCATAAAGACAGGTGATTTGCGACTTGCTGTCCGGGCCAAGAATATCGGCTTTGCCCGAATGCCGCGCCTCCGCCATGGATTTCAAAATCTGATGCGAATAATGGATCGGCGCGGGCATCAACACATCGGTTTCACGACACGCATAGCCAAACATAATGCCTTGGTCGCCAGCGCCTTCGTCTTTGTTCGAGCCGCTATCAACACCCATGGCGATATCCGCCGATTGTTCATGCAGGTGATTGGCGACATCCATATGCTTCCAGTGAAAGCCATCTTGTTCATAGCCAATATCTTTAACGGCGGTGCGCGCCAATTCGATGACTTCTTCTTTCGAGACCGGCTCAGGACAGCGTATCTCACCCGCCAGCACTGTTCGATTGGTGGTGGTCAGGGTTTCGCAAGCCACCCGGCTTTGATTGTATTTGCCAAGCAAGAGATCAACGACTTCATCGGAAATGCGATCGCAAACTTTATCAGGATGGCCTTCGGAAACGGATTCACTGGTGAAGAGATGGGACATGGGAGATACCTTAATCGTCAATTTACCAAAACACTACATCCGACGCCGATAGGGCGTCAAGAACTGCGATGCAAACGCCATGACAATGACCATAATGATCATCACCGCAAAGCCCCAATCGCCAAAGCGAGTGTAAAGGGTATCCAACCGCCCTGAAAGCACAGCATCACGCACGCCTTCAGTGCCATAATCGATCCGATGGGTGATGCGGCCTCGGCTGTCGATGATCGCTGAAATGCCCGTATTGGCGACGCGCACCAGTGGCCGGCCGGTTTCAGCGGCGCGCATCTGCGCCATGGCCAAATGCTGGCGGGGGCCAATCGTGTCGCCAAACCAAGCATCATTGGTGAGGTTCACCATCACATCCGCCTCGGTTTCAGCAAGATCACGGCGCACCGCGGCGGGGAAAATCACCTCATAACAAATCAACGGCAAGAGTCGAACCGCCGAACCATCACGGCGGGTGATCACCATGGGGCCAGCGGTATCGCCTTGAGCAAAATCATTCGGCCCTGCGATGACGTCAACAAAGGGGATGAATTCACGGAGCGGCGCGTATTCGCCAAATGGCACCAAATGACGCTTATCGTAAAATTGAGTCATGATGCCTTCTGGGTTAAACATCATCGCGCTGTTGAAAAACTGATCCGGCGATTGAACCCTGAGCGTACCCGTCAAGACGGGCGTCTTTCCCGATGACGCGGCTTGCGCCATGGCTTGAATAACACTTCGCTCATGTTCATAAAATCCCGCAAAAGCGGTTTCAGGCCATAGAATCAAATCCAAATCGCGATTGGTTTCTTGCCGTGACGCGCGCACCAGCGCCCTTAAATGATCAGGGCGGTCTTGGCGATTCCATTTTTGATCTTGAGGGATATTCGGCTGGATCACGCGCACCGTCATGCCAGAGCCGGGGTGATCCGTCATTTGCGCTTGCCCCTGCCAGAGGCCAGCGCCCCATAACCCAAGCAAGCCTATGGCGACCACAAACGCTAGGCCTTTTGCCCTTAATATCACCAAGCCCGGCCAAAACGCGATCAGCAATACCGCCAAGGTGCCGCCCCAAAGCCCGATTGATGCCGCGATCGCCAGCGTGATGTCATGATTGGCCAAGATCATCCCCGGCGCGTTCCACGGAAACCCGGTGAAAATAAACCCCCTGGTATATTCCATCACGGCCAAAGAGACAGCGAGCATCACGAGGCGCGATGGGGGATTCCGGCCAGCCCAAAAAGCAATGGCAAAGCCCAATCCCCAAAACAAACCCAAAAAGAGCGGCAAGCCGATGGCTGAAAACGGGATCAGCAGCACATCCCCCCCGCCAGAGACCACCAAGGCGTTGCTGATCCAAAAGAGCGAATAGACAAACCAGCCAAAGCCTGTCATCCAGCCCAGACGAAAAGCCTCAATCCCCCGCTCCGCCCGAAGCAGTTGCATCGCCGGCACCAGCAAAGCAAATATCGCGATATCAACGCCGTGTGGCGGCAAGGCCAAACTTGCCACAAGCCCTGCAAGGCTTGCCATCAGCAATGGTTTTGCACGCGGCCATAGGCGCGCTTTTAGCGTGCCTTGATGCGGCTGATTAGTCATCATTCCCATGGGCAGGTTGATCGGCTGACGCATCGCTCGCGTCATGCGCTGAAAAACGATCCAACCCGCGAATTTTGATCAAATTGACCTGTCGTGGGTTGCTGTCTAGGACTTCAAATTCAAGGCCGATATCATGGCGGATGATTTCCCCCCGCCCCGGCACTCGTCCCGCAAGGGCAATCACCAATCCGCCGACGGTGTCAATTTCATCGCGCTCATCGTCATCGAGCAATTCGCCGGTGATGGCTTCGAGTTCATCGACTTCAAGCCGCGCTTCTGCCGTGGCGGTGCCGTCACCATTAATGTCAAAGAGGGGGGTGGTGTCATCATCATGTTCATCGTTGATTTCACCGACGATTTCTTCCACCAAATCTTCAATCGTGATCAAGCCATCCGTGCCGCCATGTTCATCGACCACCAGTGCCAGATGCAGACGCTTTAACCGCATTTCTTGGAGCAAATCCATCGTCCGCATGGTCGGCGCGATATAGATCGGCTGCCGAAGCGTCGTCATCAAATCCTTGGCTTTGCCATCGTGAATGCAGCGCGCCACGTCTTTGATATGAAGAATGCCAATGACGTCATCCATACTGCCCTTGGTCACGGGCACACGCGAATGATTGGCCGCCACCATAGCATCGAGAATACTGTCAATCCCGTCTTCGATATCCACCGACACGATATCCGCCCGCGGCACCATCACATCGGTGGCGGTGATATCCCGAAGGCCAAGGATATTTTTAAGCAACATGCTTTCATGGCTGTCAAAATGCAGTTCTTGGCGAATCGATTCTTCCAGCAATTCGGTCAGTTCATCGCGCGCCAATTGAGGCGGTTGACCGGGAATAGCCCGCAGCAACATCGACTTTAATTTTTGCCAGCCGGTCATGACGTGCCCCCATTATGACTTCGAGCATGACTTTGGGGATGATTTGGGGTCGCATAAGGATTCGCGATGCCATGATCGGCCAAAATATCAATCTCGAGAGATTCCATCACCTCAGCTTCGCCATCGTCAAGGTGATCATGACCCGATAAATGCAAGGCGCCATGGAGCAACAAATGCTGGCAATGATCGGCAAGGGAAATCTCCATCTCCGCCGCTTGTTGCGCCATCACGTCATAGGCAATCGCGATATCGCCGAGAAAATCATCATCATCGGCGGGAAAAGACAAGACATCGGTGGGGCCTGATTTCTGGCGATGGGTTTCGTTGAGTTCCGCCATGCGCTCAACATTAGTGAACAGCACCGCGATATCGACATCTCGATGGCCTTCGCGCGCCATCGCATCGCCAAGGATGGCCATCATTTTGGCTTGCATTTCCGGCGTCAACAACGCCTCCCAAGCGTCGTCATCATAGGTGGCATCAATGGTGATGCCGTGATCATTGGTCAGCAGCAGCGATCGACTGTCTGGGTCTTCAGCCGCATCGGCCATATGGTGTTCAGCGCTTTCAGGGGAATGGGACATTAATGATTCTTTCTTGTGGGTTCAGCCATTTACTTTTTGTCATCGCGTTTTTCATAGGCGGTCAAGATGCGCGCAACCACGGGATGACGCACAACATCCGAGCCTTTCAGGCGAATGATTTTAACACCTTTGATATCATCAAGGATCGACACCGCGTCTTCAAGGCCTGATTTCTGACCATGGGGCAAATCCACTTGGCTGAGATCGCCGGTGATGACCATACGCGAATCATCCCCGAGACGGGTCAGCACCATTTTCATTTGCACCGGCGTGGTGTTCTGCGCTTCGTCGATGATGACGTAAGATTGCGATAACGTGCGGCCGCGCATAAAGGCAATGGGCGCGATTTCAATCTGCCCCGACACCAGCATCCGATCCACCATATCCGGCGGCATCATATCGTAGAGCGCGTCATAGAGCGGCCTTAAATAGGGGTCGACTTTTTCTTTCATATCGCCCGGCAAAAAGCCAAGCCGCTCCCCCGCTTCTACCGCCGGGCGCGACAAGACAATCCGTTCGATGCGTTTGGCTTTCAAGGCTTCGACGGCTTTGGCGACGGCGAGATAAGTTTTGCCCGATCCCGCAGGGCCAATCCCAAACACCACATCATGGCTGGCAAGCGCTTTGATATAATCGCCTTGGCCTTTTGATTTTGGCGTCACGGTTTTCCGCCAAGTGTCGAGCGCGCCATCGCTATTGGCAAAAGCCGCCATGCCATCATTGCTGGCTTCGCTCGCCCAGCGCAACGCGTCCTTGACCATAGAGGCGGTCAAATCGCGATGGCCTGTGTCATTGGCGATGCGTTTATACAGCGCTTCGATGGTCGATTTGGCCGTCGAGGTGTTGGTTTTGCTGCCGGTGATTTTGATGATATTGCCAAAACTGTCGAGGGACACGTCTAGGGCTTCTTCAATCGCCGCCAGATTGCTGTTGTGATGCCCATAAAGATAGGGCAGGAGATCATTGTCTTGAAATTCGAGTTTGATGCTGTGGTCTTGCTTCGGACGATCCGGGCTTTTTTTCTGCCGCACGCTGGTTCAACCCTCTCAGTTACTGTGTCGCGATTGCTTCGGCGGATAGCGAGTTTTGATGCGCGTCCACAATCGTTAGTTTTACTATATCACCAATTTCACCACTTGTGGCAGGGAAATGTACCGCTTGCATCCAAGGGCTGCGACCGGCTTTTTGATGGGCGCGATTGGCTGGCCGTTCGATGAGAACATCCATCTCTTGACCAATCTTGGCTTTGTTAAACGCCAATTGCTGAGCGCTGACCAATTGCTGAAGCCCCGCAAGGCGTTCGGATTTAACATCCTCATCAACTTGATCATCACGCATCGAGGCTGGCGTGCCGGGGCGCGGGGAATATTTGAACGAATAGGCTGATGCGTAATTCACCCGCGCGATCAAATTAAGGGTATCGGCGAAATCTTGATCGGTCTCACCGGGGAAGCCCACGATGAAATCACCGCTAATCGCCATATCGGAACGCGCGGCGCGCAAATCATCGATGATGCGGAAATAATCATCGCGGCTGTGATCTCGGTTCATCGCCTCAAGCACGCGATTAGACCCCGATTGCACGGGCAGGTGCAAATACGGCATCAAGGCGGGAATATCGGCATGGGCGCGGATCAAGTCGGCGTTCATATCGCGGGGATGCGACGTGGTGTAGCGAAGCCGCTTTAACCCATCCAAATCCGCCAATTCATAAAGCAGGCGCGCGAAATTCCATTCTTTTCCATCGGTGCCTTCCGCCGCCCAAGCGTTGACGTTCTGACCCAGCAGATTCAACTCAACACTACCGCCGGCGATCAAACGCTTGGCTTCATCCAAGACGCTTGAGGCGGGGCGTGAGAATTCAGCGCCGCGGGTATAAGGCACGACGCAGAAGGTGCAAAATTTATTGCATCCTTCCTGCACCGATAAAAACGCCGCTGGACCTCGCGGTGTGTGCTCTTCGGGAAGGAAATCAAATTTATCTTCCACGGGAAAATCGGTATCGATCACCGCACGCCGCGCGGCGGGATCAATATTCGCCACCAATTCCGGCAGACGGTGATAGGCTTGGGGGCCAACCACCACATCAACCCAAGGGGCGCGGCGGCTAATCTCTTCGCCTTCGGCTTGAGCCACACAGCCCGCCACCGCAATTTTTACTTGCCGGCCTTGTTCCGCCTCGGCTTCTTTCCAAAGGCGCAACCGCCCCAATTCGGAAAACACTTTTTCCGCTGCTTTTTCGCGAATATGGCAGGTGTTGATGATCACCATATCCGCATCGCTCGCATCATCGCTATTGCTATAACCAAGCGGCGCCAAGACATCGGCCATCCGATCCGAATCATAGACATTCATCTGGCAACCATAGGTTTTGATGTGAAGTTTTTTAGCCATGATCATCGTTTCCATTGCATCAAGATCGCCGTTTCAGCCGTGGCGGTTGGGTCTGTCGATTGGTAATACCCTTTTCTGGCGCCATCTTCAACAAATCCGAATTGCCGGTATAAATGAAGGGCAGGGATATTTGACGATTTCACATCCAGCCAACAGGATCGCAAGTCAAACCGCTCGATAAATCCCGCCAGCAAGCGCCGCCCAAACCCCTGTTGCCGGTGATCTTCCGCCACGGTAATTTGGATCACCTCGCCCTGATCATCGATCACCCAACCATAGATAAAGCCCATCAAATGATCGTCAACCTCTAGCCCTAATCCCGCGAAAGCAGGCTTTGCCATCATGGCGGCTAAAGTGGTTTCGCTTTCCTTGGCATCAATCGCGCCAATCGCTGGAAGATGCGAGGGGGTCAGCAGAATAAGCCTGGTCATGCCGGGGCGCCGCCAATCGCATCACCCTTAGATGTTTTGTCCGATTTTGATTGCCCAAGAATCGGCGGGGCTAAATAAAGCGGCTCTGGCGTCATCGCGTTGAGTGGCGATTGATGATAGGCGCGAATCAATCCGCTCGCATGGGGAAAATCACCGCCGCAAGCCTCAGCCTTCAAGCCTTGAGACGAGAGCCGCTCCGCAAGCAAAACGCGCTGATGCCCGGCTATAATAATGCCCTGATCAAATGCCGACCGATGGTCTTCAATGAGCGGCAATAATTTTTCGTTATCGCCATCGATAATCGGGCTGAGGGGCGTTAAATCCGCCGCGAATATCTGCATGAAATTTGTTTTGCGGCGGCTGTCTATCAGGCTGATCACCGGCCGCTGGCCATCACTGGCCTCCGCCGCCAAGCCTGCGAGGGAGCTGACGCCTTTGGGGGATGTGCCTGTGGTGAGGCCAAAGCCTTTGGCGGCGGCGAGCGCGACTCGAATGCCCGTAAAGGAGCCGGGGCCTGTCCCCCCAAGCACCAAGGACAAATCTTGATAGCCAAACCCTGACGCCGTCATCACGTCTTCCGCCAAGGTCACCATCCATGCCGCATGGCCATGGGCGGCGTCATGCGAAGACGTTTGGATGATCTCGCCATCCTTGGCCAATGCCGCCGAGGCCTGCCCACTGCTGGCTTCAAGCGCTAGAATCAAATCTGTTTTCAAGTTATTGCCCATCATCTGCTGGTTTCTGCTGAATTGTTCCAGCAGTTTTGATATAACAAATTCATCTCAATGAAGGAACAGATGATGGTGTTTGGTTTCAGACAATCGGTGATGCGGATTTTAACATGGGCATTACTGATTATGATGGTCACGTTGCCGCTTGCCCGTGCCGCTGACCACGCGACGGTGATCATGTATCATCGTTTCGGGGAAGATTGGCTGCCCTCCACCAACACCACCCTTGAACAATTTGACGCGCATCTCAATGAATTGGCCACCGGCGGTTACCGTGTTCTGCCGCTCTCAGAAATCACCGCTAAGATCATCGCGGGTGAGCCTTTGCCCGATCGAGCCGTGGCGATCACCGTTGATGATGCCTTTATCTCTTTTTATGAAGAAGCTTGGCCTCGGCTAAAGGCTTATGATTTCCCTGTGACGCTTTTTGTCGCCACCCAAGCGATTGACCGCGAACTCAAAGGCTACGCGACTTGGGATCAATTGCGCCAATTGCAGGCCGAAGGGGTGGAGTTTGGCAGCCAATCCAACAGCCATCCGCATATGCACACAATTGATCTGGCATCAGCGCGGCAAGAAATTGAAATCTCCAACCAACGCTTTGTCGAAGAATTGGGCATCAAGCCGAGTTTCTTTGCCTATCCTTATGGCGAATATACGCCCGAAATTCGTGATCTGATGCGTGAGATGGGGTTCAGCGCGGCCTTTGGTCAGCATTCCGGCGTCATGCATCAAACGCAAAACCCTTTTGAGTTTCCTCGTTTTGCCTTCAATGAAAATTATGGTGAGATTAGCCGCTTGCAATTGGCCGCCAATGCCCTGCCCATCCCCGCCACCGATATTTTGCCTGAAAGCATGGTGCTGGAAAACAACCCGCCGCTTTATGGGTTTACCGTCGCCGAAGACATTGGGCCCTTGAACCGCATCGCTTGTTTTGCTTCCGGCATGGGGAAAGTCGCGACCACCGTCTTGGGTCAGCGCATTGAGGTGCGATTGCCCAAAGCCATCACCGGCACGCGGGGGCGCATCAATTGCACCATGCCGTATTTTCAAAATGGCAAAGAGACGGGACGTTGGCGCTGGCTTGGCAGTCAATGGCTGCCCATCAATTAGCGCTTATTAATCGGCCAAGACCGTGCCATCATAAAAGGCAAAATCATTGGCCTTGATTAAATCTTTGACCTTTTCAACATAGACTTCACGCTCTTCGGAATAAAGCGTCAGCGTGTCAATCAAAGCGTTTGTCGTATGATCGTCGGTCGAACGAAGGCGCCGAAAATCTTCATAGCCATAATGCGTGTTGAGGTTGTGCATATAGGCGCGCACCGATGCGAATAAATTGGGGAAGGCGCGCACCACCGCGTTGTCATAGCGTGCTTCTTCGGGGCGGAGGCCTGCATCTTCAGACCACGCCCATTGCCCAAATAAGGCATTGCCATCGGCGGCAAAGCGTGACGTTCCCCATCCCGATTCTATCGCGGATTGACCAAGCGCTATTGAAACTGGGATCGTGTTAACTCGAAGCAACAATTCATCACCGATGGCGTCCATCTCCGTTGGGATAGGATCGATGCGATAGAGTTCAGCCCATTGCATCAACGCGTCGAGATCACCGTCTTCTATGGCATCCAAGACCTGTTCGCGGCGCGATGATAATTCTTGATTGGCGCGCAAAATCAACGGCAAGACCGTCGCGATGAATTCCTTTTTGCGTTCTTCGGGGGTTAATTCTTCATGGATCACAAGGGTTTCAAAATAAACCGGCTCGATCCGAATTTCTGGGGGCGATTTTTGTTGATCGGGAGGGCGCGTGTGTTCTTCAATTT
>CAJXME010000004.1 GCA_913056245.1 uncultured Alphaproteobacteria bacterium
GATTCCGTCAGGATTGCCGCATTCTTCGATGTAAAGAATGTGACCATCGCCCACGTCAAGACGTGTCGTTGACAAGGGGGCAATCGGCGGAAAAAGGTGATCGTCTTCTGAGAAAGAGCGCATGTCTCAGGGCGTCATGAAAATCGTCAGGATAGATAGGGCAATTCGGAAATATCACTGACCCGCGTTTCAAGATTAACCCTGATTTTTTGCATCGCGCGGGTTTCCAATTGCCGCACCCGTTCTTTGCTGACGCCAAAATCACGTCCCAATTCATCCAAAGTGGCGCCATCTTCATCAAGGCGGCGCCGAGCGATGATCATCTTTTCGCGAGGGCTTAGTTCTTCGAGCGCTTCGGCCAACCATTTTGACAGTGTTGCCGCGTCTTTCGATGTTGCGACAGAGCCTTCAGGGTTGGGGCGGTCATCCACCAGAAAATCTTGCATGGCGTTTTCATTGGCCTCACCAACAGGGGCGTTGAGCGAGGTATCCGCGCCAGATAGGCGTTGTTCCATATGATTAACGTCGGTGATATTAACGCCAATGGTATCGGCGATCTGCTGGCGACCTTCATCGGTCATCATTCCGCCTTCAGCCTCACCAATGCGGGCGCGCAGGCGGCGCAATTTGAAAAACAGCGATTTATGCGCTGAGGTTGTGCCGGTGCGCACAATCGACCAGTTGCGCAGCACATAATCTTGGATCGATGCGCGTATCCACCACACAGAATAGGTTGAGAAGCGCACTTCACGATCAGGATCGAAGCGGCTGGCCGCTTGCATGATGCCGATATTGCCTTCTTGGATCAAATCCCCAAGCGGCAGGCCATAATGACGGAATTTGGAAGCAATGCTCACCACAAGGCGGGAGTAAGCCAAAACCAATTTATGCAGGGCTCTTTCGTCGCTGTGATCGCGCCAAGCCACGGCCAGATCATGCTCTTCTTCACGCTCAAGCAAAGATTGCTTCATAATCTGACGGATATAGCGATTATCCGATTTTAGCGTTTCGTTACGGTCGTCCATGGCGCTCCCTCCCAAGAAAACACCATAATTTTTTGTTGGTTTTGCAGTGTTCAATTAAAACATGGGTTGATTCAATAAGGTTTCAACCCTGTTTCACAATAATATTGCAATACCGTAACGGAAATTTTATGCGGCGTCCATTAGGTTTTCGAGTTTAACGGCGGCGGCTTCCTGATCGATTTTTTCAATCGCGGCGAATTCACGCGCCAGACGCTCGAGCGCGGCTTGATACATTTGGCGTTCGGAATAGGATTGCTCGGTTTGGGTATTACGGCGGCGCAAATCACGTACCACTTCCGCGATGGAAACAGGATCGCCGGAACGAATCTTATCTTCATATTGCTTGGCGCGCTTAGACCACATATCGCGGCGGATTCGCGCTTTGCCTTTTAGGGTGGTGATGGCTTCGGCCATTTGCTTTTCCGATGACAAGGTGCGCAAACCAAGGCTGCGTGCTTTTTCAAGCGGCACACGAAGCGTCATCCGATCTTGTTCAAAACGAACGATCAGCATATCGATATTCATACCAGCGACGGTATTTTGCTCTGTGCCTAGAATACGGCCAACACCATGGGTGGGGTAGACGACAAAATCATCTGCGTTGAATTCTTCGGTGGTGTCTTGCTTTGCTTTAGCCATTGATCTGTCCCATCTTTCATACAAAGGTTGGTTTCACCAACCCGCGGCGCCCGTCATTTCAACAAAATATATTTTTTTGACTTGGTGTTCTCACAACAAAGTCAAGAGGTCATTCGGTCGATCTGATAAATACGCCTGTTATGCGTTTGCATTCATGCAACGCATGATCCTGTAACATTTCATTAATATATACACGATTCGCAAGAAAAACACCAGCCCCCTGCACAACCTCTTTCAATGCGGCTGCATAGGGCGTGTTTTTCAGGGGAAAAATCTTTAGTGATGCGGTGCGATTAACTGCCTTGGCCGGGCTTGTCGGAGAAATAAGCCTCAAATTTTCCTCCGACATTGAGGAAATCATCGGCATCAGCCGGAGCGTCGATCTTGCGCGCGATATTCGGCCATTTTTCCGACATATCGGCGTTCAGTTTCAACCACGCTTCTGCGCCAGGGTCAGTGTCGGGCAGGATCGCTTCGGCGGGGCATTCCGGCTCGCAAACGCCGCAATCGATACATTCGTCGGGGTGAATCACCAGCATATTTTCCCCTTCGTAGAAACAATCCACAGGGCAGACTTCAACACAGTCGGTGTATTTGCAGCGAATGCAGTTGTCATTGACGATATATGTCATGGCGAGCTCCAAAATAGAATGCGGTTCTGTCCTATCGCGAAGTGACGGCGCGCGCAACCTTGGATTGCGCCTTCGGGTCATCAAATTTTTCAATTTTTGTTGTTTTCGAAAAAAATGATCTGCTCAGACTCAATTATCTAGAAATTCAAATTTTAGAATTTCAAATTTTCCATTTGCCGCCGGTCACGTTTGGTGGGGCGGCCACTGCCGGGGTCGCGTTGCTCAAAGGGCTTGGGCTTATCAGACGCAACCCGGGCGCGCGGTTCAGGCGGCGCAAGGTCTTCATAAAGCGTGGCGGCTTCCGTAGCAGGACCGCGACGCGTCGCGATGGCCAAAACTTTGATGACGCGAATATCATTGGCTTTCGGAAAAGTCAGCACATGACCCGGGCGGATTTGGCGATGCGGTTTCGCCATTGGCTCACCATCAAGACGCAATCGCCCGCTCGTCACCAACCGCTGAGCATCACCGCGGGTTTTGAAGAACCGCGCCGCCCAAAGCCATTTGTCAATGCGCATTTCCGCCGTTGGTGAGGTGGGGTCAGGGGTTTGATCAGCCATCCGCGCGCATCATCGCTGTTTTCTATTTCGCTTTCAGCTGCGCCAAGACCGCAAAAGGCGAGTTCGGATCAGGTTGTTTTTCCGCAGGCTTACCCCGCCCTTGTGACTTCGCCGCCGTGGATTTGCCATCGCCATGATGCTTTGGCTTGCGCTTGCCTTTTGGCCGAGCGGCATCGGAAGGCTTGCCCCGCGATGGCGGAGACGGCCGGCGCTTGCGCTCAAAAACAGGAATGGCTGGCTTTTCCGGGTCTTCCGATGCGATTTCTTCGACTTGCGCATATTGCAAATCAAGGATCATCGCCACCATTTGCTCACGGGTGGCGCCCGCCAAGGAGAGCATTTCTTCGCTAATCTGAAACTTGCCTTCACGCGCGGCGGCTCGAATAACAGCGGATAACCGTTCCGCCATATCCACCCGCATGACGCGGCCACCAAGACGGCGATAGCCTGTGGCCAGCCAATAGGCATCGCTGACGCCTTCGATATGGTCGATCGCCACTCGGCCAGCGGGAGGCGGGCCCGATTCCGGGAATTCATCATGGTAAAGGCTATAGAGCAAGGCCTTGGCTTCGATTTGCGCAGGCTTTAATAAATCTGCCATATAGATCATGTCGACGCCAAGACGAATGCCATGGGTGGCCAATTGGCGGCGGCCATCGTCATCAAGCGTTTTGACCATCTCCGCCACCTTGTGGCTGGGCAAGGTGCCTAGAGATTCGTAAACTTGGAACGCCACCCCGCGGGCTGTGCCTGTCAAGCCTTCGCCGGTCAAGGCCACGGCTTTTTCCAGCACGGTTTTCGGATAATCCAGAGCAAAGGCGTTGAGGCGATCCTGCACGGTTTTTAACTGATCGCCTTCGAGCAAATTGCTGGCGCGTATCTCAGCCCGAGGCTGGTAAAGCCCGTCGCCTTTGACCAGTTTTCCTATCAGGGCTTCGCGCCAAAAAATCTGGCCTTGGCCATCGAGTTTGAAGGCCGCGTCTGCGGATGCCGATAAGGCTTTGACGCGGGTGCTAATCTCATCGGGAAGCGCTTTGCGCGCCGCCGCCAGAACCGGGCCTTCTTCATCGCCGCCGGTGAGACGTGGGGTGAAGACAAAGCCATCAAGATGACCGACATCTTCCCCTTCAACAATAACCGTGCCGTCTGCTTTAATCGAGGACATGAGCGTTTTATTTTCCTTCAATCGCCTTGATAATACAGCCGCCCGCCGATCGACAAACCGCTGTGTTAATACTTCATGTAGACTATCTGATACCCTGTCCTCAAGGCTTCTTGCAAGCCCTTGGAAGGCATCGGCATCATCGAGCCATTGCTGACGCTGGGTGATGTAGGTCCAAGTGCGGATGCGCGACAACCGCGCCATCAGCGTATCCATATCCCCATCGGACCGATCCAAGCGCTGCATTTGGCCTTTCACCCAGTCCTGTTTCAGCCGCCCATGCTCCATCAATTGGCGGTAAATTTCCGCCAGCATTTGGACATGACTATCGGTATATTCGCGTTGATAATCAGGGATTTGACAGACATCGAACAGCAATTCAACCTGCGCGGTTCCATGGGCCATCACCCGAATATCATCGCGGGCTAAAAGCGCCGCCAGCGCTTGCTGATCATCGGCATCGGCTTTGCGCGTCATCAAGGCCGATGGCGGCCTCGCGTCAAGGCTTTTAAGCAAATGGTCGGGTGAGGAAAAATCAATCGCTGAATTGCGCCAATAGACGCCATTGAGAAAACGAAAGCGGTGATTCTCAATCGCGTCGATCACATCGTCTTCCAGCATTTCGGCGTGTTCGGTGATGCCAAAACTGCCATCGCTGGTGTGACGGCCTGCGCGACCAGCGATTTGCCCCAGTTCCGCCGGCGTTAATCGCCGCGGCCGACGGCCATCAAATTTTATGTCACTGGCAAGCGCCACATGGCTGATATCCATATTCAGCCCCATGCCAATGGCATCGGTGGCAACCATAAAATCAACATCGCCGGATTGAAACAATTCGACTTGGGCGTTGCGCGTGCGCGGGCTTAAAGCGCCCATGACAATCGCCGTGCCGCCACGCTGGGCGCGGATCAATTCCGCCAATTTGTAAACCTCAGCGATGCTGAAGGCGACGACGGCGGAACGGCGCGCCAAGCGCGTGACTTTCTTTTGCCCCGCCCAAGACAAACGCGACATCCGCTGGCGCACCATCACCTCAATCCCGGGGATCAAATTTTCCAGCACCCGCCGGATAGTCTCAGCGCCCAAGAGCAAGGTTTCCGATAAGCCGCGAGCGTTGAGAATGCGATCGGTGAAAACATGGCCTCGTTCAGGGTCCGCCGCCAGTTGCACTTCATCGATGGCCAAAAACTCAACGCGGCGATCGATTGGCATGGCCTCCACCGTGCACATAAAATACCGCGCTTTGGGGGGAATGATCTTTTCCTCGCCGGTGATCAGCGCGACCTTGTCTTGGCCAAGGCGAGCCACCGCGCGATCGTAATTTTCCCGCGCCAATAGCCGCAAAGGAAAGCCCATCATCCCCGACGAATGACCCAGCATCCGCTCCAGCGCATACCACGTCTTGCCGGTGTTGGTGGGACCAAGCACAGCAATCGGTTGCGGGGCGTGGGTAGGGTTGCCCAACCTCAAAACAAATCACCTTGGTTGGTGCTATTATTGGGATTGGCACTTTTATTGGTGGTGCCGTCGACCACCCGCAAAATAGACCAATACCCCCGCCCATATTGTTGTGAGAGGGCGTCGATGGCTTTTTTCTTGGTGCTGCCCTTATCGATTAAGGCTTGAAAATCCTTGGCGATGGCCGCGCGCTCGTCATCCTCGATCGGCTTGCCTTGATTGAAATACTGGTTTTCTGGCGGCCGTCTTATGGTGTCTTGCAGATACCCCACCTCAAGGGCGTTGATCTCTTGGAGTTGATGATCAAAAGCGTTTTGGCTGATCTCAAAACCCACGGCCTTGCGATTGAGCCCTTTGGCCACTTTTGCGGTTGAAAAACTGCCCAAGAAGAAATCACAGACCATGTCGCCTTCTTGGCTCGAATATTGGATCATTTTGGTCAGCAAGGCGGTGGGCAATTCGTTCTTATTCTTCACTTGCCCCGGCTTGTATTCGCGGTTGATCACCCAGACGTCTTCGCGGTCTTCGTAATTGGCGGAGCCGCCTTTGTCGCTGCGCTCGTGATCAGCGTAACGGGCGAAGGTGTTGAAGGTATGCTTGGCTTTGGGTTTGACGTAATAGAGAATGTGATAATGCGATGAGATGTATTTCGTCTTGGTGTAGACGCCGAAATTGTATTTCCAGATGATATGATTGACTTCTTTTAACGACGTCTCCCGCAGCGCGTTCAGAATATCGATCAAATTGGTGTAGCCTGAGACCACATAAAGCGCACCGCCCGGTTTCAGCACCCGTTCGGCCTGTTTGATCCAATTCATGGAGAATTCCGCGTATTCGGCTTGCGGAATCTCGACATAACCGTCGATGACAAAACTTTCATTGCGGTTGTAATGCTTGTCGAGTTTATCGCCTGAAATGCCATAAGGCGGATCGGTGATGATCAGATCAACGCTGTTATCGGCAAGGTGTTCTTGCGCGCCGGAGATGCAATCTTGATTGTAAAAAAGATAGGTCATCGGCAAAGAAATCGCTCATGAAAAAACAGGTTAACCTCAGCCATATCGAGCATATATTTTTCGGGCCGAGGCTTGCCATTGGAATTGCGGCCTTGCTTCATGGTCAGTAATTTCGGCAAATCTTTTTCTTCAAAAATAACGAAGGCCACTTCTTTCAGGGTCGCGCTTTTTTTACGCCGCCTAGAGGTCGATGTCCTCGTCTTTCGTTCTTTTTCATAGGCCGATAGCCCGCCTTTTAATTGCGTATGCCAATGCTGAAAACTGCGGGCGTCGTCATCATATTCAACGTCGCATAGCCCGATGATTTCACCGTGATAGCCGTGGCGAGCGATGGAATTTTCCATGGATGTTTTGTCGTTCAAAATCACTTTTTGATCACCGGATGTGATGGCTTTCGCCTTGAGGTCCCAATTGATTTCACCTTTCAGATCAAACTGCACTTGATCATAACGCTCGCCGGGAAAGGTCAGGTGATGGTCAAACAAGGCTCTGAATTTATGTTCAAAATAAAACGCCCACCATTCCATTTGCTTCCAGTTGTAATGCGCCGCTTTCAATTCTAGGACGCTGTCTTTGCCGTCCCAGAAAACCGGCATTTGCCCAAGGCCAGATGTGATCAACGCGATGTCTTTTAACCCCTTCATCGACACAGACTCACCCATCCCTAAAACCACTTTGGACATGACAAAAAAACTTAGCCCTTACTATAAAAGCAAAAGCCCAAGGCGTTCAACGGCCTATTCATCATCGCATGAAAAACCCCGCCAGCGAACCAGCGGGGTTTCAAGAATAACGTCAGTGGATGATGGCGTTATGCCGCCAATGACCGCAAGACATAGGGCAAAATCCCGCCATGGCGGTAATAATCAGCTTCCCCTGCGGTATCGATCCGGCATTTGAGCGCGGCTTCAACGACAGCGCCATCAGCCTTCGTGGCTTTCAGCGTCACGGTCATGCCCGGGGTGATGCCGCCAGCGATGCCTGTGAGATCAAAGACTTCACTGCCATCAAGGCCAAGGCTTTCACGACTGACGCCTTCGGCAAATTGCAGCGGCAGAACGCCCATCCCGATTAAGTTTGACCGATGGATACGTTCAAAACTTTCCGCGATCACCGCTTTGATGCCGAGAAGCGCCGTGCCTTTTGCCGCCCAATCGCGGCTTGAGCCTGTGCCATATTCCTTACCGCCAATGACGATCAATGGCGTGCCTTCATTGGCATAGGCCATCGCCGCGTCATAGATCGACATTTCTTGACCATCGGGCATATGACGGGTGACGCCGCCAGAAGTGCCCGGCGCTAATTCATTGGCCAAACGGATATTGCCAAACGTGCCGCGCATCATCACTTCATGATTACCGCGGCGTGAGCCATAGGAGTTGAAATCCACAGGCCGCACCTGATGGCTGATCAAATATTCGCCTGCGGGGCCATCACGGTTGATGCTGCCAGCGGGTGAGATGTGATCGGTGGTGATGGAATCGCCCAGACGCGCCAGCATTCTTGCGCCGGTGATGTCTTGGACACGGCTGTCATCGACTTCCATGGTCATGCCCGCAAAATAAGGCGGGTTGCGCACGTAAGTTGAGCCATCATCCCAATCATAGGTTTGCGTTGGCGTGGCTTTGATCTCTTGCCATTCCGGCGTGCCATCGAACACATTGGCGTAGCGTGACGCGAACATTTGCGGCGTTACCACTTGATCGACAACGGCGCGAATCTCATCATTGCTAGGCCAGAGATCGGCCAGCATCACGGGATTGCCATCGCGGTCTTCGCCGAGCGGCTGGCTGGTGATATCCACCAGCATCGACCCCGCAAGGGCATAGGCCACCACCAAAGGAGGAGACGCCAGATAATTGGCGCGAACATCAGGGCTGACCCGGCCTTCAAAATTGCGGTTGCCCGACAGAACCGAGGTCACCACCAAGTCATTGCCATTGATCGCTTCGGAAATTTCTTCAGGCAAAGGCCCCGAATTGCCGATGCAAGTGGTGCATCCATAGCCCACGAGGTTAAACCCAAGGGCGTCGAGTTCGTCTTGCAAGCCCGCTTGCGTCAGATAATCAGTCACCACCTGACTGCCCGGTGCTAGCGATGTTTTGACCCACGGCTTGACCTTCATGCCGCGCGCATTGGCGGCTTTGGCCACCAAACCAGCGGCGATCAACACCGATGGGTTGGACGTGTTGGTGCAAGAGGTAATCGCCGCGATGGTCACATCGCCTTCGGTCAAAGGCTCATCGCGCCCTTCGACAGCGGCGGTTTTTGGCGCCGAACGCCCAAGGTCAGCCAGCACTTTTTCAAAGCCTGATTTGGCTTCGGTCAAGAGCACCCGATCTTGAGGACGCTTTGGCCCTGCAAGCGCGGGAACGATGCTGCCCAAATCAAGGCTCAGGGTGTCGGTGAAGACCGGCACAGGGCTGGTTTCATCACGCCACATGCCTTGCGCTTTGGCGTATTCTTCGACCAAAGCCACCCGTTCCGGCGACCGCGCGGTCAAATTCAAATAATTGATGGTCTCGCGATCAATGGGGAAGAACCCGCAGGTCGCGCCGTATTCTGGCGCCATATTGGCGATCGTCGCGCGATCCGCCAAAGACAATTGATCAAGGCCAGCGCCATAGAATTCGACGAATTTACCAACCACGCCGCGGGCGCGAAGCATTTCCGTGACCCGCAAAACCAGATCGGTTGCCGTCGCGCCTTCAGGCAATTTGCCCGATAATTCGAAACCAATCACATCAGGCACCAGCATTGAAATGGGCTGACCCAGCATCGCCGCTTCCGCTTCAATCCCGCCAACACCCCAGCCCAGCACCGCCATGCCGCCGACCATCGTGGTATGGCTATCGGTGCCGACACAAGTATCTGGGTAAGCGATGGTCGCACCGTCTTTTTCTGCCGTCCAGACGGTTTGCGCGAGGTATTCGACATTGACCTGATGGCAAATGCCCGTGCCAGGAGGAACCACGCGGAAGTTTTCAAAAGCTTGGCTGCCCCAGCGCAAGAACGTATAGCGTTCGCCGTTGCGCGCCATTTCCAGCGCGACGTTCTTTTTGAACGAATCCGCGCCCGCGAAATGATCCACCATCACCGAATGGTCAATCACCAGATCAACCGGCGACAATGGGTTAATCTTTTCAGGGTCACCGCCCAATTGCACCATGGCATCGCGCATGGCGGCCAAATCCACCACCGCAGGAACGCCGGTGAAATCCTGCATCAGCACTCGCGCGGGGCGATAGGCGATTTCATGCTCTTCGGCGTTGCCCGCGCGTTTAGCCAGCGCGGTGATGTCATCGGCGGTCACCGATGTGCCATCCTGATTGCGGATCAGGTTTTCGAGCAACACTTTCAGCGAATAGGGCAATTTTGCCACTTCTGGATGCTGTTCTTGCAATGCGGCAAGCGAATAATATTCATAGGTTTTGCCAGCAACGGTCATGTTGCGGCGGCATTGGTCTTTCAATTGATCGGCCATGGCGAACTCCCTCACGGTTTGAACATTTCATCATCACAGGCGTCATCACGCCTTTTGGGGAAAGTCCATCGGCTGTTAGGGGTGCGCCCCAAATCCAGTCTTGGATGAGTGCTTTGTAGCGCAAATCGCAGCGATTTTCAACCGCAAGCCTGATGCGTTTTAACGCCGCGTTTCTCATCCATCGCTTGAGGTTTCATTAGCGTTTCTAAGCAAAGATCGGTATGAAAAGGGTATGACTGCCGATCACACTCATCTTTTAGCCGCCGACAACCTCCGCATCAGCCGCGGCATGGCGGTTGTTCTTGAAAAGATATCGCTGGCCATATCCGCGGGGCAAGCCATGGTGATCACCGGCCCCAATGGCAGCGGCAAAACCACGCTACTGCGAGGGCTGGCGGGGCTGTTGCCGCTTGATCATGGCGAGGTGCGGTTGATGGGCGTATCCAGCCGTGATGATCGTCAGCATCTCCAAGATCACCTGATTTATATCGGCCATAAGGATGGGCTTTCTGGCGCGTTAACCACTTTGGAAAATATGCAACTTTGGGCGCAATGCCACAATCTAGCGATCAGCGATGCCGAGATGGAAAAAGCCTTTGACGATCTTGGGGTCGCGCCGCTCATGCATAGCGAAGCGCGGCGGCTTTCCGAAGGGCAACGGCGGCGATGCGGCTTGGTTCGGCTGGCGATCAGTCAACGCAGTTTCGCCAATGGCGGGCATCGCAAAAGCCTTTGGTGCCTTGATGAGCCTCTCACCGCGATTGACCAAGCCGCCGCCAGCCGTCTTTGCGCCATGATCAATCGCCACACGGAAACCGGCGGAGGGGCCATTATTTCCACCCATAGCCCCCTTCAATTGGATCGCATGACCACCTTGGCTTTGACACATCATTCGATCAGCGAGGCGTCGTGATGCAAGCGCAATGGGCTGTCCTTAAACGTGATTTGCTGCTGGGTTGGCGGGGGCTCAGCGACACCATCGCTGGCATCAGTTTTTTTGTCATGATCATCGCGCTGGTGCCTTTGGCGGTTGGCCCTGATACCGCCACGCTCACGGTGATCGCGCCGGCGATTCTATGGATTGCGGCGCTCCTGGCTACCCTGCCGCAAATGGAGCGCCTCTTTGCCCGTGATGACGCCGAGGGAGGGCTAGATCATCTCTTGATGATCCCTGCGCCCCTGCCCTTGACGGTTTTGACCAAAATCGCCGCCGCTTGGCTGTTGATTGGCCTGCCGCTCACTTTGACCGCGCCTCTTTTGGGCATGATGCTGGCCTTGCCGCTGGCGGGGATGGCGATGGTGATGCTGGCGCTGGCCATCGGCACCTTTGGGTTATTGATGCTGGGGATGATCGCCGCCGCCTTGGTTCTAGGCGCAAGACGTGGCGGGGTGTTGATCGCTATTTTGGTCTTGCCCTTGGCGATGCCCATTTTGATTTTTGGCGTCGCCACTTCACAAGCGGCCATGCTCGGCGAAAACGCCATGCCGCCTTTCCAGTTTCTTTTGGCGGTGGTGTTATTGTTATTGGCCATCACGCCATGGGCCACCGCCATGAGTTTGCGCCATGCGGCGGAATAAGCATCATACTTCAGAAATCATAACGCAATTTACCCTCGGGCATCTTGCCGCAAGTTCTTGCGGGCTTGCCATGGCTTGGCTATACAAAAACTATGTTTGATTATCTCGCCAATCCAGCTCGGTTTCAGCGCATTGCCAATGTCATCCGACCTTTGGCCTGGCTGATTTTCATCATCACTCTTTTGCCCGGGCTTTATTACGCGTTTTTCAACTCGCCCGCGGATTATCAGCAAGGCGAGACGGTTCGCATCATGTATATCCATGTGCCTTCGGCTTGGATGGCCTTGATGGGCTATGTGCTGATGGCGTTGATGGCGCTCTTCTATCTGGTTTGGAAGCATCCCTTGGCGGATATCGCCGCGCGATCCATGGCCTTGCCCGGGGCAGCCTTCGCGTTCATCACCTTGGTCACTGGCTCGCTTTGGGGAGCGCCGATGTGGGGGACATGGTGGGTCTGGGACGCGCGCCTAACCTCGATGCTGATCTTGCTGTTTTTATACATTGGCTACATGGTGCTGGTCGATAGTTTTGACCGCGAAGACCGCGGCTCAAAAGCAGGCGCGGTGTTGCTCTTGGTAGGGGTGATCAACATTCCCATCATCAAGTTTTCCGTCGATTGGTGGAACACGTTGCATCAAGGCGCGAGCGTCATTCGCGTCGGTGGGCCGTTGATCGATGCCTCCATGCTCATCCCGTTATTGCTGATGGCGGCGGCGGCAAAATGGTGGTTTATTGCCATCACGCTTATCCGGATGCGGACATTGATGGGGGAGCGACGACTGCAAAGCCGATTGGCCTCACGCCGCGAGGGAGGCGCCCATGACTGAGTTTTTGCAGATGGGCGGTTACGCGGCTTTTATCTGGCCATCATGGGGGCTGGCCGTTTTGGTGCTTCTTGGCGTCACTGTGAGCAGCCTGCGCCATGGCCGCCGCATTCAAAAAGAATTAGAACAGTCCGAGCTAAAGCCCGAACAAAAGAAAGAGCAATCGTAATGGCAAAAATGTCTCCAAAAGCCCGGCGCGGCCTTGGAATCTTGGCTGTTGGCGCGGTTTTAGCCGTGGCGGTGGGGCTGACCCTATCGGCCTTGGAAGACACGGTGGTTTATTTCTACGACCCCTCCACCTTGGCCGATAAGCCGCTGGATGATCGCTTGATCCGTGTCGGCGGCTTGGTGGTGGAAGGCAGCGTCAGCACCCAAACCACGCCAATTCAATTTAGCCTGAGCGATGGCGCCGCCGAGGTTAAGGTTGTCTATAGCGGCATCCTGCCCGATTTGTTTCGCGAAGGCCAAGGCATCATCGCCGAGGGCCGTTTTGATGGCCAAGTCTTCACCGCGGAAACGGTGCTGGCCAAGCATGACGAAACCTATATGCCCAAAGAGATTGCCGATAGCCTAAAAGACAAAGGGCTTTGGAAAGATCAGCCTCAATCCGATAACGCTTATTAACAGCGGTTATTGCCGATGTTTATTAATGGCGATTATTGACGGCGGCGGCGGCCACGGCGGCGCGCGCTTGATGGATCGTCAAGGCTTGGCTCACCCACCCCTAACGTGCGTTCCGGCAAGGTCACGGCTTCCGAGAGCCGCTCATAAGGATCAGTCTTATGAGGGATAGCCATGGCTTTGACAAAGTGATTTTGGAAGGATGGCTCAATCGCCGTTTCAATCTTTTCAATATCGCGGACGATATTTTCCACCCGTTTGCGCTCGTTTTTATTCAGAAGGCAAATCCGCGCGCCCGTCCCCGCTGAATTGCCAGCGGCCTTGACGTGATCAAAGGTGCAATCAGGGATCATCCCCAGCACCATGGCGTATTTAGGCTCAATATGCGTGCCGAAAGCGCCGGCTAAAACCACGTGATCCACACGGTCAATCTCCAGTTTATCCATCAGCAACCGGAAGCCAGCATAGAGCGCGGCTTTCGCCAATTGGATCGCGCGGACATCGTTTTGGGTGACGGTTACTTGATCGGAAATACGGTAGCGGAAGGTTCGGCCATCGGCTTCGATGCGCGGCGATTGGCTGGCTTTAGCGCCATTAACCTCACCATCTTCGGTGATGATCCCCGTCAGGTACATCTCTCCCAAGACTTCGATAATCCCAGAGCCGCAAATGCCCGTGATGCCTGTTGCGGCCACGGCCTTGTCAAAGCCCTCTTCATCGGACCATGGCTCAACGCCGATGACGCGGAAGCGCGGCTCTAATGTTTCCGGGTGAATGCGGATGCGTTCAATCGCCCCCGGCGCGGCGCGCTGACCGCTTGAAATCTGCGCCCCTTCAAAAGCAGGGCCTGTGGGCGACGATGCCGCCAATAGCCGCTGAGCATTGCCGCAAATAATTTCCGCATTGGTGCCAACATCAACCACCAGCGTCATATCATCGGAAGCGCCGGGATTTTCCGCCAAGGCCACCGCCGCCGCATCCGCGCCAACATGACCCGCGATGCAAGGCAGGATATAAACCCGCGCGCCGGGATGAATGGCAAGGTCGAGGTCTTTCGCCGTGGTATCCAAACTTTCATCCATGGCCAGCGCGAAAGGCGCGCCGCCCAATTCAATCGGATCAATCCCCAAGACCAGATGGTGCATCACAGGATTGCCCACCAGCACCACTTCAATGATATCCTCGACCGGCAGATCAGCCTGTTTCGCCGCGCCTTCGAGCAGCGATTGCAAGCCCGAACGCACCGCTGCGGTCATTTCTTCAGCGCCGCCCTTGTTGAGGAAGCCGTAAGACACGCGGCTCATCAAATCTTCGCCAAAACGAATTTGGGGGTTCATTGCACCAGAAGACGCCAAAACCGCGCCGGAATTCATATCGCAAAGATGCGCCGACATGGTGGTCGAGCCAATATCGATCGCCGCGCCAAGGATCATCTCCTTTAAGCCCGGCCAAACCCCAATGATGCGATTGCCGCCCCTGAGCGCAACGGTGATTTGCCAATTGCCTTTCCTCAAGGCTTTTTGCAAGCCTTGCAAGACGTGCAAATCAGCGGTGATGTCACCATCGACGCGATCAGGCCATTGATCGTTCAAGGCTTCGATGACGCGCCGCAAATCGCCTGACGGCTCATGCATATCCGGTTCACGCACCTCGATCAGGCAAAGCCGGGTTGGGGCATCAACCTCAATGATCCGATCATCAGCGGCTTTGCGGATGACCTGGTCATGCACCTGACTTTCGGCGGGAACATCGATCACCACATCCGATTGCAAACAGGCTTGGCACGACAGGCGGCGGCCTTGGACAAGTCCTCGTTTTTCGGCGTAACGATCTTCGACTTTAGACCGAGGCGTGACGGAATCAGCGGATGAATGGATGCCGTGTTTGGCAAAATCCCCTTCGCCGATATTGACCTGACAGCGGCCGCACATCGCCCGGCCGCCACAAACGCTATCGATATCTACCCCAAGGCTACGCGCCGCCTGCAACACCGTCGTGCCGGCTGGCACATTCCCCTGACGCCCCGATGGGGTGAAGACAATATGCACCGTTGACCCTGAGGTTATGGTGTCATCCGTCTTAAGGTCATTGTCTTGGCTCATGGCGCGAAAGCCCTCTGGTTAGCAACCTATCTAAAATGCCCTATTTAAGAAGCACGGCGGCGGCGGCGGGTTTCGCGGCGACCCCCTTCAGCCCCTTCCGCCACAGGCTCACGGTATTTGGAAATCCAGCGGCGGCATTCTGGGTCTGTGCCCATCATCACATTCGCGCCCATGATTGCGGACATTTCTTCGGTATGCAATGGGTTCATGATCGCCGAGGTCATGCCCGCGCCCACCGCCATCGACAAGAAAGCAGCGTTCATGCCATGCCGATTGGGTAGGCCAAAGGAAATATTGGACGCGCCGCAGGTGGTGTTCACTTTCAATTCTTCGCGCAAG
>CAJXME010000005.1 GCA_913056245.1 uncultured Alphaproteobacteria bacterium
AGGGGAGAGCGGGGCACGATCTCGCCATAGCCTAGCGTGGTCAGGTTGATGAAACAGTAGTACATCAGGTCGTTGAGGGGATTCTCTCCACTGACAGCGAATGAGCCAGGATTTAGAGATTCGACACTGATAAACAGGAGGCCACCTGTAAGCCCCAGCAGCCAGTATCCCACCATGGCGGCAAAGATGAAGGCGATGGCAAGATACGGATTGATATCCGCGCTCGAACAGCGGTGTTCTAAACGGCGGGCTTCAGGGCCGCTTTGGGGGATGCGGAAACTGACGGTGCGATTGTTATGCCCCCAACTGCGATCAATCGGCGCGTAATGCCCCGGCTGAATGCGGCGCCACGCATTGGCGTTAGCGGCAAAGACCGCCATGGACGCCCCTAAGCATTGCCCCATGCCAGCGGCGGCGTATTGCAGATTAGGATGGCTTTCCGGCTCTTCGCCCTCGGCTTCCGCCATAAGGTTTTGACCTTGCGCGTCCAGCAAACTGGCATGGAGGTGAAATCCACTGCCGGTATCGTCATCAAAGGGCTTGCCCATGAAGGTCACGTCATAGCCATGATCGCGCGCAATAATCCGCGTGATGCGGCGCAGCAAGACCGCTTCATCCGCCGCTCTTAAACCATCTTTGCGATGCTTAAGGTTGATTTCAAACTGACTCTTGCCGTATTCGGAAATCGCGGCATCGGCCCCCACGGCGACCGCATCACAAGCGGTTTTGATGGCATCGATCACCGGGCTAAATTCATCATAAGCATCGAGCCCATAGACCTGCCCCATGGGTTGCGGGGTGCCGGTCAGCGAGGTGGAAGCGATTTGCCCCATCCCCATATCGTCCAGTTTTGGATCGATCAAATAGAATTCCAATTCCGGCGCGATGACGGGATAAATGCCAAGGCTGTGGATTCGCGCCAAAACGCGTTCAAGCGCCCCCCTTGGGTCAATCGCGTGCGGCTGACCATCATGATCCATCATCTGAATCATCACCGCCGCCTTCTTGCCGTCACTGCCCGGCAGAATGTGCAGGGTATCGGGGATCACCCGCCAGGGGAAATCCGCATCGCCTGTTTCCCAAACCAAGCCTGTTTCGGGGACGGATTCCCCGGTGACGTCCGTGCCAAAGACGCTGGCGGGGAGCAACACCCCTTCGTTAAGGAGTTTTTTCAAGGACGCCGCGGGCAAGACTTTCCCCCGCATAACCCCATGCAAATCCGCGAACATCGCGGTCACGGTTTCCAAATCTGGGTAAGCCGCGTTAAAGGCACGAGCCGTTTCCGATAACATTAATTTCCTTTCCGCCGCCAGCCCAACCGTTGTTCCTGCTGGTTCAACTTGGCGATACGGCAAAACCCACTTATAGTAATGACAATAGCAACTTTACCAGCGGTGTTCAAATGTCAGAATTGACCTTATCTGTATCCGATATCGATGTGCAACATCATCTTCATCCTTTCACCGATTATAAATCGATGAAGAAAGACGGCACGCGTATCATCACCCATGCCGAAGGCCATTACATTATTGATAGCGACGGCAATCGTATTCTTGATGGCATGGCGGGGCTATGGTGCGTGAATGTCGGCTATGGCCGTCAATCGCTCGTTGATGCCGCGACCAAACAGATGGAAAATCTGCCCTATTACAACACCTTCTTCAAAACCAGCAACGCGCCAGCCGCGGAATTATCCCGCCGCCTTGCCACCATTGCCCCTGATGGTATCAACCATGTCTTCTTTGCCAATTCCGGTTCTGAGGCTAATGACACGATTGTTCGGATGGTTCGCCATTTCTGGGCGCTTGAGGGCAAGCCTGAAAAGAAAGTGATCATCAGCCGCGAATACGGCTATCACGGCAGCACGACCATCGCCGCCAGCATGGGCGGTATGGCCGCGATGCATGGCCAAGCCGCGCAATTGCCAGACTTTCATCACATCAAGCCACCTTATAGCTTCCTTTATCAAGGCAATATGGATGAAGCCACTTTTGCGGAAACCGCCGCGTCATGGCTCGACGAAGCTATTCAGAAAATCGGCGCGGATCATATCGCCGCTTTCATCGCTGAGCCGATCCAAGGCGCGGGCGGGGTGATCATTCCGCCGCAAGGCTATTTTGAACATATTCAGCGCATCTGCAAAAAGCACGATATTCTGTTTATCGCCGATGAAGTCATCACCGGCTATGGCCGCACGGGGCAATGGTTTGCCAGCCAGACCTTTGACCTTCAGCCTGACCTGATTGCCACCGCCAAAGGCTTGACCTCTGGTTATCAGCCGATGTCCGCCGTCCTAATCGGGGATCGTGTCGCCAATCGTTTGGTCGAAGATGGCGGTGAGTTCTACCACGGCTTCACCTATTCCGGTCACCCCGTTGCGGCGGCCGTGGCGCTCGCCAATCTGGACATCATCGAAGAAGAAGACCTGATCACCCGCGTCCGCGAGGATACCGGCCCTTACCTCAACCAAGCCCTGCAAGTTTTGGCCGATCATCCCCTTGTCGGCGAAGTGCGGTCTTTCGGGATGTTGGCCGCCATCGAATTGGTGTCCGATAAAAATGGCCCTGTGCTGTTTGACAAACCTGGCACGGTCGGCACGATTTGCCGCGATCATGCACTTGAGCGAGGCTTGATGATGCGGGCGGTGCGTGATGGCATGATCCTATCACCGCCATTGACCTATACCCGTGATGATATTGACGAGTCGATCCGCATCGCCCACGCCGCCTTGGACGCCACTTTGGCGACAATACGAGGATAAAATGCCCGTCGATTACGTTAATTCCGATGCGGCTTTTCTAAGCGACAGCATCAAAGGCACGTCCCATGAAATGACCTATGGGGGGGCGCTTAGTTTTCTGCGGCGGAAATACACCCGCGATCTTAAAGGCACGGATGTTGTCGTCAGCGGCGTGCCTTTTGACGGGGCGGTGACCAATCGCCCCGGCTGCCGTTTTGGCCCCCGTGCTATCCGCGGGGCTTCGACGGAATTGGCCAGTCTTGAAGCCTTCCCCTTTGGGATTGATATTTTTGAAACCCTCGGGGTGGTGGATTATGGCGATTGCGCCTTGAATCCCCATGATCCGTCTTCGATACCTGAGGCGATCAGCAATCACGCCCGCGGCATCATCGCGTCTGGGGCGAAGATGTTGACCTTCGGCGGTGATCATTTTGTCTCCTATCCGCTGATCCGCGCCCATGCCGAGGCCTATGGCCCCGTGGCGCTGGTGCAATTTGATGCGCATTGCGACACTTGGGATGATGGCGGCTCACCGCTTAATCACGGCTCGATGTTTCTTCACGCCAAAGAAGACCAACTCATCGATGTTGATCATTCGATTCAAGTGGGGCTGAGGTCTTATAACGACAGCGACCATGGGTTTGAAATCCTGACCAGCCCTTGGGTGCATCGCAACGGGGTTGAAGCGGTGCTTGAGCGCATCATCAACCGCGTTGGGGATCGCCCCGCCTATATCACCTTTGATATCGATTGTCTTGATCCGGCTTTTGCCCCGGGAACAGGCACGCCGGTGCCGGGGGGATTGGCATCATGGCAAGCGCTTGAATTGATCCGGGGGCTTAAGCCCTTGAAGATGATCGGCTTTGATTTGGTGGAAGTCTCACCGGCTTATGATCACGCTGATATCACCGCCATGGCGGCGGCGAATATCGCCCATGATTGGTTGGCCGTGATGGCGCTAAAGGCTGGGGCTGTTTCAAAACCTGTCGGGAATCTTTGATCGTCGTTACGATTGCGGGTCAATCACGCATTCCGCCCCATCGCAACAGGGCATGGCATTGACCCCGCAATGGGCGCATTGACCATGCCCATGCACCCAGACCAATTGTTCCGGCTGACCGCAAAAAAGGCATCGCGCCATATCCTGTTGATCGGAAGGTCGGGCGGGGGTGGTCTGTTTCTTTTGGTCGCTTGAGATTGCCATGAAATGATCTTATCGCGTTTGCGGTTTATTGACCAGCCAGACGCCGATGCTGGCCACGATAAAGCCGATGATCCCAATCAGCCCAAGCACTTCACCAAAAGCAAAATAGCCCATCACGGCGGATACTGGCGGCACCATGAAAAACAGACTGGAGGTCGCCGCCATTTGCCCTGAACGGATCAACACCATCAGGATGGTCACCGCGCCAATCGATACCGTCGCCACGATCCAGATCATCGCCAAGGTGACTTCCAAGGTCCACGTCAAATGATAGGTCTCGACCGTCATGAGCAAAACCCCATAGAAGATGGACGCGGCGATGGCTTGCAGAAAATTGCCCGTCACCAAATCAATGCCGCCGCCATAACGCTTTTGCAAAATTGTTCCGGTGGCCATGGCGCTCACCGCCACCAAGCAAGACACGAGGCCGATCATGGGAATCTCGCCCCCCAATCGCGGGGTGACCACCAAGCCGACGCCGATCATGCCAAGGACAATCCCCAGCCATTGCAACTGGCGCACCCTTTCCCCCAACAAACTCAAGGCCAAAAGCGCGGTTAAAAGCGGTTGGATCGAAACGATCAGCGAAGCGATTCCCGACGGCGTGCCTTTCGAGATGGCGTAAAACACCCCGCCCAGATAAACCCCATGCATCAACATGCCCGCGATCATTGTTGGCAGAATATCTTTGCGCTGAGGCCAGCGCCGCCGCATGACCAACACCATGACGCCAAAGATCGCGCTGACAATCAAAAACCGCGTGAAGAGAAAACTAAAAGGCCCCGCGCCCATCAACCCGTATTTGGCGGATATAAACGCGCTCGCCCAAAGGATCACAAAAATAAAAGGGTAAAAACGTTGCGGCATTAATGGTGGCCTCAATGACATTGACCCTTTACTATGGCACAAATTCATCGCAAAGGGTTAAGGCTTTCATCGCGTTGATGGCAGAACCCAATCGGTTTTCAAGGGAGTCTTAATGGCCAGATCGTCTTCATCTCATTCGATTGCTTTTGCGGGAGATGGTATCGCGAGCCGCGCCATGGCTTTGGCCTTGGCTCAAATGGGATGGGCGTCGACCATCATCGCCCCCAAGAGCAAGACATTGATGGGCGGCATCCAATTGGCGCCGAACGGATGGGCCGCGCTCAACAAACTGGGCCTTGATCAATTGGGCATGGGGGATGATCTCCAACCCCACGCGATCCCCCTTGCGATGATGCGGCTTTTGTCCTTATCCACCGGCAATAGCCTTGTCCATATCCCCCTCAATGATCGCGCCAACCGCAGCCCTTACACCAGCATGACGCGCCAAGGCTTGGCCGCAACCTTGAAGGCGGCGGCGCAAAAAACTAAAAAAGTCACGTGGCAAACCGGCATCATCACCGCCGTGTCTTGCCAGAATAATCGTGCCACCATGACCTTTAAGGATGGTCAAACTGAGGTGGTCGATTGGCTGATTGGCGGTGACGGGATTGATGGGGTCTGCCGCCGCTATGTCGCCGCCGATGATCACGCCGCCCCCCAAGCATACAGCCGCAAGGCGTTTCGCTTGGTCTTGCCCGCAAAAGATTGCCCCCATAACCTAACGGCGCGTGCCAGCAATGTTTGGCTGGGGGATGGCGGGCATTTTGTTCATTACCCCATCGCTACCGGTGACGTTAATCTGGTGGCGGTGATGCCAAAAGCCGCTGACCTCGATGATCTGGCGCGTTTGGTGAGCCAACATCCGCAAGGCGATTTCTTGGTGGATTACGTCACCCAACACCGCGATCAAATCAATCAACAGCCGCTCTATGCCTTGCCGCAACTGGACGCGATGCAACGCCAGCGGGTGCTGGTGATCGGTGATGCCGCGCATCCGATGCCGCCGCATTTGGCGCAAGGCGCGGGGCAAACCTTGATTGACGCCGCCAGTTTGATGGCCACGTTAAGCGATATGAACATCAACCCCGGCGATGATTTGCAACCGGCATTTACCCGCTGGGCAGGCGAGCGCAACCGCCAAACCCGAGCGATCCGCCTCAACGCTGAACGCGCCGGCAAAATCTTTGGCCTTGACGGGCCTTTGGCGCAATTGCGCAATCTTGGCCTTGCCACCATCGGCGGCCGCGTCTTAACCAAGCAATTGGAAGAGATTTGGTCGGCATAAAAAAACGCCCGACCAAGGCCGGGCGTTTCTCGTAATCTGAGATAGAGGCTATTCGCGATTGCCGAAAAGCCGCAACATCATGATGAACATGTTGATGAAATCCAAGTAGAGCGACAACGCGCCATGGATGGATTTCTTTTGCGCCGCTTCGCGGCTATCACCGGCCATGTACATGGATTTGATCTTTTGTGTGTCCCAAGCGGTGAGGCCAGCAAAGAGCAGCACCCCGATGATGGAAATGATGAATTCCATCCCTTGCGACTGAACAAAGATATTCACCAAACTGGCGATGATCAAACCAATCAAGCCCATGATCAAAAATGCACCCATTGGGGCAAGATTGCGCTTGGTGGTGTAGCCATAAAGGCTTAGCCCTGCGAAAGCACCGGCGGTGACAAAGAAGGCCCGTGCCACGGATGCGCCTGTATAGGTGATCAGCAAAGACGACAGCGACATGCCCATCAAGGCCGAGAAAATGTAAAACAGCGTTTTGGCTTTGGATGCGCTCATGGCGTGCATGCGCGCGGACATCCAAAAGACCATGCCCAATGGCGCGAAGGCGATCACCCACATCAGCGGTGAAGCCAAGACCAATTGGCCAAAGCCGGTCAGCACTTGTTGGCCGCTGGCGGTGGTGGTCACTGACAGCATTTTTGTGCCGTAAGCAAACAGCCCCGTCAGGGCAAGCGCGGTGGTCATGTAATTATAAACACCGAGCATATAGGCGCGTAGGCCAAGATCAATATCCGCCGCAGAAGCTGCTGCGGAATTCATATAACGTGGATCGTTCATGGAACTCCCTCCTGAGTGTTCGAAATCCTTAAAACAAAGGTAACAACGGATCGTGACGATTTCAAGGCGTCATCAAAAAAATCAGCCTGAAATGAATAGAGGCGGCTCACACCCTGGTCGATTGCCGCCGCGCCCGTTCTGATGCGGATTTGAGCTGGCCACAAGCCGCTAAAATATCCTGACCGCGCGGCGTGCGAACAGGGCTGGCATAGCCCGCGTTCATCACGATCTTAGAAAATCGATCAATCCGCGTTTTCGATGAGCAGGTGTAAACGCTGCCCGGCCAAGGGTTAAAAGGGATCAGGTTAATTTTTGACGGAATCCCCCGGATCAATTTGATCAAGGCTTTGGCATCGTCATCGCTGTCATTGACGCCATCGAGCATGACATATTCCCAAGTGATGCGTCGCGCGTTCGACAATCCCGGGTAGCGACGGCAGGCATCAACCAGCACCTCAAGCGGATATTTGCGGTTGATCGGCACCAATTCATTGCGCAATTCATCGCGAACAGCGTGCAAGGAAATCGCCAGATTAACCCCCAATTCTTCGCCGGTGCGGAAAATTTCAGGGACGACGCCAGACGTCGACAAGGTGATCCGCCGTTTTGACAGGCCAATGCCCTCATTGCTCATGGTGATGCGCATGGCGGTGGCGACATGGTCGTAATTAAAGAGCGGCTCGCCCATACCCATCAGCACGATATTGGTCAATTTGCGGCCATCTTGCGTGGCGGGCCATTCGCCCAATTCATCCATTGCCAGCATGATCTGACCGGTGATTTCCGCCACCGTCAGATTGCGCACCAGTTTTTGCGTACCCGTATGGCAAAACGAACAGGTCAACGTGCATCCGACTTGCGATGAAATGCAAAGCGTGCCGCGATCGTCTTCAGGGATGTAAACGGTTTCGGCTTCATTGCCATCTGGGAATTTGAGCAGCCATTTGATGGTGCCGTCCTTCGACACTTGCCGTGACGTTACCCGTGGACGAGAAATGATGAACCGCGCTGCCAGCGTTTCGCGCACCGGCTTGCCAAGGTCAGTCATATCAGAAAATTCTGTGACGCCATGCCGCCACACCCAACGCCAAATCTGCCGCGCGCGAAAGGCGGGCAAGCCTTCGGCTTTAACCGCTTCGGTGAGGGCGTCTATGTCTAACCCCAGAAGATCAACGCGATCCGTCAGCGGTGCCGGCTCTGCCGATGCCTCAAGCGCCGCTTCCGATTCATCCCGTTTCAACTGATCCCGTTTTAATTCATCCCGTTTCAATTCAACCAGGGGTTTCGACGCCAGATCGGTCATTATGAACAGGCTTTATCAATCGACTGCATGGCTTTGGTGAAGCCTGTCAGCGAATATGTATCAACGGTTTTATTGCCACGGCTCGACGTGCCGGTGACTTTCAATTTGTTGCCGCGCTTCATCGCTTTGACCAAGGCCAAGTCTTGCGACGGTTTGGTCGCCCAAGCGCGGGTATCGACGCTAAACAGCGAGAAGGATTTGCCGTCGATGTCAAAGGTCACGTCGCGGTCTTGCATATATTTATACCCCGCCACAACGCTCACCACATTGCGGTTGTCTTTACCGCGGCCATGATGGGTGACAAAAACGCGAGTCTCACCGCGATTGTCGCGGTCATAATCGCCTTCAAGTTTGGTCGGCTCGCTGGTGATGAAACAGACAATGGCGTTGCCGCTGCCCGAACGATAGACTTTCCACGCGCCGCTCTCGCTGATCATCTTGCCTGATTGCGCCATGGCCGATGTCGCCATAAACGCGAGAACCAACATGGCGGCAAAAGCCATGATCATGGTTTTCATCGTTGCATTGGTTTGCGTCACCGTCATCAATTTTGCTTGAGATATCATCTTGTTACCCTTTGTTGACCTCATGGGGTCTATTGCCATCAACAATTGGCCTAAAATCACAGAAACGCGCAGAAATTGCAATGGTTTCCTGACCCATGACTTGTTATTCATCGCCAATCTTTAGTCATTGGCCTTTTGCTCCCGCCGTTGTTTCTTCCGATGCCAAAGCGGCTTGCCGAAGACTGGCTCTGGTATAGCCTCAACGGGACCGCCTGGGCGAACTGGGCGCGGCGCGAAACGATCCATCGATTGCACCCGATCATACATCACCAGCGCTCCAGCCACCGCAAGGTTAAGCGAGAATTTTGTCGGAATTTTGATCACATGATCGCACAGATCAAGCATTTCTTCGGTGAGGCCAATCCGCTCAGCCCCCAAGATATAAGCGGCGGAACGGGGGTGACGAAAACTGGGCAAGACCACGGCGTCATCGGTCAATTCAATCCCCACCAATTGGCATCCTTCGGGCAGGGCCAATTCCTGCACCGAGGGGAACATATAAAGGGGGATTTGTTCAATCGCTTTGGATGTATCCGCATGGTGGATTTCTTGGCGGGTTAGAATATCGCCGACGGTGAACGCAAAAGCCGCGCCAAAGGCATGGGCGGTTCGGATCACCGCGCCAGCGTTGCGCGGTTTGCTCACCCCTTCGACCCCCAAAGCACAATAGCCGCGCATCATCAGCCTCCTTGTTTTGAGGCTGTTTCGGTCGCCATCTTATCCATGGCTACGGCCAAACGCTGATCGAGATTGGTCAGGCCATCTTGATCATGGGTGGTGAGCCGCACCTCAACCCGGTTATAGACATTGAACCATTCGGGATGATGGTTGAGTTGTTCGGCCTTCATCGCGGCGCGCGTCATCCAACCAAAGGCCGCGCTGAAATTGGCAAAACGAAAGGTCTTTTCGATCGCTTTGCCATCCGCGCTTCTCGTCCAGCCGTTCAGTGACTTGAGCATATGAGCAATCGCATCATCATCGAGACGGTCGGCCATCGGTGCCTCCTTATTGGGTTTGCGCCAGCAACGCCTTTACCGCCGGCATGATCTTTTCAACAATGACCGCCACCCCGTCGATATTGGGGTGGATACCGTCATCTTGGTTGAGTTCAGGGTCAAGAGCCACACCATCTAGGAAAAACGGATAAAACACAACCTTCGGAGACCGTTTTTTTGCCGCGGCAATGGCATCGGCAAAGGCCTGATCAAAAGCCTGACCGTAACTCGCGCCCATATTAAGCGGCGCCCGCATCCCCGCCACCAAGACGGGCAAGTGCTGATCTTGGATCGCGCGCAAAAGAACATCCAATTGCTCGCGCATATTTTCTGGCGACAACCCTCGCAACGCGTCATTGCCGCCAAAGACCACGATCACCGCATCGGGTTGATCGGCAAGCGACCAGGCGATGCGGCTCGCGCCTCCCGCCATGGTATCACCAGAAATGCCGGCGTTGATCACCGCCACATCAGCCCCGTCCGCTTCAAGCGCCTCCTGCAATTGATCGGGAAAAGCCACGCCTTGGGGAAGGCCATATCCCGCCACCAAACTGTCGCCGATCACCAGCAAGGTTTTGCTCTCCGCCCAAGCCAAGGGGGATAAGGACAGGCTGATCAAGACCGCCATCAGGATTGATAAAAAACGTCGCATCAATTTGAAATCCATCCGCTTCATTCCAATATAATGACTATTATATAGTCGCCATTCATGATGACGCCAATATATGGCCAAAATAGAGGGCTAAATTACGGCCAGTCGCGTTATCAATAACTTCAATTCTTTACCCTTAGCCCTTAAATTTCACCAACCCTTTTGGAAGCCCAACATGACTCTCCCCCAATCTCAACCCGCCATGATTGATCTCGATCAGGTGTCCTTGTCACTGCCAAGCCGCGCGGGTTCGGTTGATATTCTGAATTCGATATCACTGCGGATAAAGCCGGGGGAAACCGTCGCCATGCTCGGCCCAAGCGGCGCGGGCAAAACAACCGCGATGATGGTGATGGGCGGATTGGAAGCCATCACGTCGGGACGGATCAAGGTGGCGGGGCATGATCTGATGGCCTTGGATGAAGACCGTTTGGCGGAAATTCGCCGCGATCATATCGGCATCATCTTTCAGGCGTTTCGTTTGATCCCATCGATGACCGCGCTTGAAAATGTCGCGGTGCCGCTGGAATTAACCGGCGCAGCGGATGCCTTTGACCAAGCCCGCCAAGCGCTCGATGATGTTGGCCTTGGCCATCGGCTTGATCATATGCCCGATCAATTGTCCGGCGGGGAACAACAACGCGTTGCCATTGCCCGCGCGATTGTCACCAACCCTGATATTCTGCTGGCCGATGAGCCGACAGGCAATCTCGATCAAGCGACGGGAGCGGAGATTATGGATTTGCTCCTCGCCACCGCGGAGCGGCATAACACTTGCCTTGTGCTGATCACCCATGATGAAGGCCTCGCCACGCGATGCCAACGCATCATCCGCATCGCCGATGGTCAGATTGCCGCCGATAGTGGCGCGCTGTCATCATGACCGCTTCCCCAACCCAAAGGCTGATTTCTTCCCTGCGGCTGGCCTTTCGCCTTGCCCGGCGGGAATTGCGCGGCTCCATCGGCAAATTTCGCGTCTTCTTGATTGCCTTGACGCTGGGGGTGACGGCCATCGGCGCGGTGGGCAGCATCGCCGAATCCATGCGCTTTGGGATTGCTAAAAATTCGCGGCAAATGTTTGGCGGTGACCTTGCGGCGAGCAGCACGCATCAAGCCCTGCCGGAACAATTGCTGACGGAAATGGTGCGCCACGGCACCACCTCCAGCCTGATCCAAATGCGCGCCATGCTGGGCAATGGCAAGGGTGACGACCCCATTCGCCGGTTGGTCAGCCTGAAAGCTGTTGACGATCAATGGCCTTTGATTGGGGCGCCCGTGCTTGACCCGCCAATCCCCGTTGAGCAGGCTCTAGCCTCTGTAGATGGGATGCCAAGTATTATTGCCAATCCCGGCCTGTTGCGGGTGCTTGGCCTTGAGGTGGGTGATCGCGCGCGGCTTGGCGATATCGACGTTCATATCAGCGCGATTTTGGTCAGTGAACCTGATCGCGGTTTTGGCTTTGAGCAATTTGCCCCATCGGTGGTGATGGCTGAGGCGAATCTGGCGCAAACCGGGCTTGATGTCCCCGGGGCGCTGATGACCTATCGCGAGCGTCTTTTGCTGGAAAACCCCGCGCAAGACCAAGCCGTGCTCAACGACCTCAACGCCATGGCCGATAACAGCCTTATTCGATTGCGGCACCACAGCACGGGTTCAGCCGGGTTTCGGAATTTTCTGGATCGAACGGAAACGTTCCTCACCTTGGTGAGCCTGACCGCCTTGCTGATAGGAGGGCTGGGGGTGTCTTCCGCCGTCAGGGCATGGCTCACCAGCCGAATGCCCGTCCTAGCCACCTTGAAAAGCCTCGGGGCGTCATCGGCGCTGATTTTCCGCGTTTATTTCATTCAAGTGATGATCCTCACCCTGATCGGCATCGGCATCGGGCTGACCTTGGCCTTTATCACGCCATGGGTGGTGAAAATCCTGCTGGATCGCGTGGTCGCCGTACCGATTGAAACAGGGTTTTTCCCCAAACCGCTTTTGGCCGCCACAGGCTTTGGTCTTTTGACCAGCATCGGGTTTTCCGTCTGGCCTTTGGGCAAAGCGCGCGAAGTCAAACCAAGCCAATTGTTTCGATCCTTGGTGACCGTCCCCACAGGGCGCCCCCGCAAGCGCTACCTCACGGTCATTCTTTTAGCGAGTTTGGGGCTGATCGCGTTGACCTGGGTGGTGACCACCAGCCCAATTCTGGCCTTGAGTTTCAGCCTTGGCGTCTTGGGCAGTCTGATCATCTTAGCGGGATTGGCCGAAGTCGTGATCCGCTTGATGGCGCGATTGCCCTTGCCAAAATCCACCGCCCTCCGCCTTGCCATCGCCGCGATCACACGCCCGGGCAACAGCACCCGCAGCATTGTCATCACCTTTGGCCTTGGCCTGACGGTTTTGGTGACGATTGCGTTGTCGGAATTCAACATGAACCGCCAGATCAACGATCGCCTTGCCGATGAAGCGCCAGCGTGGTTTTTCATCGATATCCAACCGCAACAAAGGCCTGAATTTGAACGCATCACCAGCGCTTATGTGGGGCGCGAGAATGTCATGATGGTGCCGATGGTCAGAGGCCGGGTGATCGCCATGGATGATGTGCCGGCCAATGAAATCAACGCGCCGCAATCGGAAGCGTGGATTCTCAATGGTGATCGCGGGTTAACCTGGTCAGCCGCGCCGCCGCCAAACGTCAATATCGTCAAAGGCGAATGGTGGCCAGAGGATTACCGCGGGCCGTTGCAAGTTTCCATGGATGACGAAGCCATGTTGGCCTTTGGCCTTGATTTGGGTTCAACCGTGCGTTTCAACATCGCGGGGCGTGAATTGGAAGCGACCATCACCTCAAGCCGTCAAATTGAATGGCAGAATTTTGGGCTTAATTTTGTCTTTATCCTAAGCCCGGGAATGATCGAAGCCGCCCCCCATAATTGGGTGGCCACCGTCGCCACCGATGATCCAGCCATCGAAGCCGCGGTTGATCGTGATATTGCCGCCGCGATGCCGAATGTGTCATCCATCTCCGTGCGCGCCGCCGCCGCCACGGTCAGCCGAATACTGTCTTTGGTCTCAATGGCGATTCAGATCACCGCGGGCATCACGCTGGTCGCGGGTTTTGCGGTCTTGGCAGGAACGGTCGCCGCCAGCGAAGCACGGCGGATCAACACCTCCATCATCTTAAAAGTATTGGGCGCAACACGGCGGGTGATCCTAATGTCCTATCTCTGGGAATACGCCTTGCTGGGGCTGATCGCGGGCGGCATCGCCACCGCCATCGGAACAGCGGCGAGCGCAGCCCTGATCATCGGGTTTCTGGATTCGAGTTTTGCTTTTTCCGCGCCTTTGGTCATCCTTGTCGCCCTTGGCGGAGCGGCGGCGACCACCACGCTGGGGTTGATCGGCGCGTCGATTACGCTTGGCCGCAAACCAGGCCCTGTGCTGCGCGATGAGTAAGCCTTGCGATTTTCAAAAACTCGGTTTATATGACCTCCATGACTGATACAAACGCACCCAAAAAAGTTGTCCTCGCCTATTCCGGCGGCCTCGATACTTCCGTGATCTTGCGCTGGTTGCAAGACGCCCATCAAGCCGAAGTGGTGACCTTCACCGCTGATCTCGGCCAAGGGGAAGATATTGAACCGGCGCGCGCCAAAGCCGAAGCCATGGGCATCAAAGAAATTTACATCGAAGACCTGCGCGAAGAATTCACCCGCGACTATGTCTTTCCGATGTTCCGCGCCAATGCGCTTTATGAAGGCGAATACCTCTTGGGTACGTCCATCGCCCGGCCGTTGATCGCCAAGCGTCAGATTGAAATTGCTCGCGAAGTTGGTGCTGATGCGGTCAGCCATGGCGCCACGGGCAAAGGCAATGATCAGGTGCGGTTTGAATTGGGTTATTACGCGCTAGAGCCGAACATCAAGGTCATCGCGCCGTGGCGGGAATGGGATTTGACCTCACGCACAAAATTGATCGATTACGCCGAAAAGCATCAGATTAATATCCCGAAAGACAAGCGTGGCGAAGCGCCGTTCAGCGTCGATGCCAATTTGTTGCATATCTCCGCCGAAGGCAAAGTCTTGGAAGACCCATGGGTTGAGCCTGAAGAATATGTCTTCTCGCGTTCTGTTTCGCCGATGGACGCGCCGGATCAACCGACGGAAATCA
>CAJXME010000006.1 GCA_913056245.1 uncultured Alphaproteobacteria bacterium
AGGCCGTGATTCCACTCTTCTTACAACACAAGGATATTGCCGCTGAAGCGTGTACGGGATCGGGCAAGACTCTCGCCTTTGCGATACCCGTAATTGAGCTTCTTGTCCGCAAGAGGCAGACGCAGACAACATTCCCTGCAGCTGCGATGACCCAAGCCATCATCAAACGGCAAGTTCTGATCACGGCAACAATACCCCTCTTCATGCTCATGACGAGATGTTTGATGGAGGCAATCATCCGCCACGGTTGCAACTGGCGCTAACGCCTGATGCGCTGGGCGGCTGGAATCTCAACCTGATGACGGAAAATTTCCAATTCGTGCCGGAACGTGTCGGCGGTGAGGCTGTGTTAGGCGAAGGCCATGCCCATCTCTATATCGATGGCGTTAAAATCGCGCGGCTCTATAGCGCTTGGCATCATCTTGGGGGTCTCAACAAAGGCCAGCATGAGATTATGGTCAGCCTCAATGCCCATGATCACCGTGTTTTTGCCGCTAGTGGGCAGCCTGTTCAGGCGATGCTCATCGTCGATGTGGCGGAATAAACCCGATCAATCCATAAAAGGAATTCGCGCCTGCAACTGATGGCGCAAGCGGCCGCAAGGGCGGGCATCGTCTATCCAGCCCTGATCCGCCGCCAGCCAAGCGTGGCACGTCGCCAGAATATCGGCGCGATCGCGGGTGAGATCAACGCCGCGAAAAACCAAACTAGCTCGGTTTTTCCCCGTCAGCGCGATGGCATGGACATCGGCGCAAACCCCAAGGCATGGGCTGGATTGAACAAGAATACGTTCACCAAAACCGGCTTGATCAAGGTCATCTTGCAGCTCTTGCAATTTTTGCGCATCCAGCGACTGACCTTCAGGGTTTTCCTTCGGATCATGACAAGTCTGACAGATGAGCAAATACGTCATGGAGCATCTCCGGGGCTAAACTCAGCCCAGATGGTGAATGGTCTTCATGCTTCAGACCTAGCGTGGAAACGCGCAAAAGAAAAGCCCCAGATGGGGCTTTCCTCACGTCTTTTGGGAGAAAAACGTTATTCCGCGGCGACTTTAGCCGCTTGATATCCGCCAGCGTAGAAATCGACAGCAGCGCCGACGCCTGATCCAGCGGTGAATGGGATGCCGACATCACGCATGGCCAATTCCACACCGCCCAGCGCTTGCAGAACCATGATTTCATTGAGCCAGCCCAAATGACCGATGCGGAAAACCTTGCCATTGAGAACGCTGAGGCCAGCGCCAAGCGAGGTATTGAACTTGTGATAAGCGGATTGGATCACGTCATTGGCGTCAAACCCTTCCCCAACCTTAATGGCGGTAACGGTATCGGAATGCCATTGCGCATCCTGGCAGCAATTGGTCAAACCCCATGCGCTGACGGCCCGGCGAACGCCTTCGGCCAAATGATGATGGCGTTGAGCCACGTTATCCATGCCTTCGGCGAGCAACATATCGACAGAAGCCCGCAACCCGCGAAGCAATGTTGCAGCAGGGGTGTAAGGGAAATAGCCTGTGCTATTGGATTTGATCATGTCGTCAAAACTGAAGAAACAGACGGGCAAATCAGAGGTGTTGCGCGCGTCTAGCGCCTTTTGGCTGACGCCAACAATGGCTAAGCCGGTGGGCAACATAAAGCCTTTTTGCGAGCCAGAAACAACAACGTCTACGCCCCATTCCTCCATGCGGAAATCAAGTGAGCCAACGGAACTCACGCCGTCGACAAACAACAAGGCAGGGTGGCCGATCTCATCGAGCAGAGCGCGAACGGCTTTGATGGAACTGGTGACGCCTGTGGCGGTCTCGTTATGGCAGACCAACACCGCTTTAATGGCGTGTGATTTATCGGCTTCAAGGGCGGCGCGGTATTCATCCAGTGGCACACCGCGACCCCATTCAACATCAATATTGGTGACATCAAGGCCAAAGCGGTGGCACATATCCACCCAAAGAAAGGAGAATTGACCAAAGGCTGAGGTCAGGACTTTATCGCCGGCGCTCAAGGTATTGGCGATGGCGGATTCCCAGCCGCCAGTGCCTGAGCCGGGGAAAATAAACACTTGGCCTGTTTCTGTGCGGAATACTTTTTTCAAATCCGCCAAAAGAGGCATGGTAAATTCAGGAAAGTCAGGGGCGCGATGGTCTTCAAGCGGAACATCCATGGCCTGACGCACTTCGAAGGGCATATTGGTTGGGCCTGGGACAGCGAGACATTTGAATCCGGTCATTGTTTTTCTCCAACTCTGTATGTGAATGACGTTTTGTCTTGATTTGAGACTGTCAGGAAAAATTAACGATTGCACGACAATTAGTGTAAATGTGTTTGAAGTTAACAAAACAAATGTTATAATTGTTAACTTGTTAATTTATGAGAGCGCCATGAAAACCTTTGTAGGCCCGCGATTGCGGCAATTACGGCGAGATCACGGCCATACCCAAGCGGATATGGCCAGCCGCCTTGGCGTCAGCGCCGCCTATGTGAATTTGATGGAACATAACCAGCGTTCTTTGTCGGTGCGGGTGCTGGTGGGCTTGCTCGAAGCCTATGGGGTCGACTGGCAAGACCTTGTTAATGATGTCGATAACAAATCCTTTGATGATTTGCGCGCCGCGATTAAAGACCCGATTTTTGGTGATATGCCTGTTGATCCGCGGGAATTGCGTGCCGCCATCGACAACGCCCCTAATTTAGTGGCGCATTTCCTTAAAATGCACGGCGAATATCGCAATTTGCTGGAAAATATGATGCGGATTGGCAATGAACGGATGCCCGATGAATTGCTGGCGTCATCTCCGGAAACCGTGATTCACGATTTTTTCCGCAACAATTCCAATTATTTTCCAGAATTGGAGAAAGCCGCCAATCAAATCAACAAATTGCTGGCTGATGAAAGTGATGTGATTTTTGTCAGCCTCAAACAACGCCTAGCCAAGAAGCATAATATTAAAGTTGCGATCACAGCGGTCGAAGAGATGGGCGAGACATTGCGCATCTATGATGACGAGGAAAAAGTCATCCGATTGTCGGAAGGCCTTGATCATATCAACAAAGTCTTCCAATTGGCGCATGTGCTGTGTTTTGTGGAATATGGCGATGCGCTTGAAAAGATCGCGACGCGGATACCCGATCAACGCGAGGCGGTGATCAAACGCTGCCAAGTGGAATTGGCCAATTATTTCGCCGCCGCTTTATTGATGCCCTATGGCGCCTTTTTGAAAATGGCCAAGGAAACCCGCTATGATATTGATCGCATGGCGGCGCGGTTTGAAGTGTCCTTTGAGCAGATTTGCCATCGCTTAACAACCTTGCAACAAGATGGCCAGCGCGGCGTCGCGTTTTTCTTCTTGCGGGTCGATAAGGCGGGGAATGTGTCAAAGCGGTTCAACGCCACCAGTTTCCAAATCGCTGAATTTGGCGGGTCTTGCCCGGTTTGGAATCTCCACACGGCGTTTCGAACCCCGGGGGTGATTATCCCGCAATTTGTTGAACTTCCAGATGGCGAACGGTTTTTCACCATCAGCCGCACCACGGAACGCCCCGCCTTTAGCCGCGATACGCAAGACCGGCGCTTGGTGCTGTCCCTTGGCTGTAGCGTGGCCCATTGCGATGAGTTGATCTATGCCGAGCCGTATTCACTGCAAGGCAAGATGGATTTCTCACCCATTGGCATCAATTGCCATCTCTGCCCAAGGGAAGGATGCTCACAGCGCGCCCATCAACCACTGATGAGCGAATTGACCATTGATCCTAATCGCCGTGGCGGCACGCGCTACGACGGCTAGCGCGGCGCCCTCAATCGATCAGAGTTGCAGCAGAATTTTACCGCGTTGATGGCCTGATTCCATCAGCCGGTGCGCTTCGGCGGCTTCCGCAAGAGGGAAAGTCTTGAACGTGGTGACTTGCATGGCGAAAGGCGATGATGGTGCGAAAAATGGCCAGATTTTTTCTTCCAAATCCCGCGCAACCGCGGCTTTGAAGGCATCAGGGCGAGACCGAAGGGTTGATCCCGTCAAGGTCAAGCGTTTGAGCATCATCGGCATTAAATCGATGTCTACCTTAGAGCCTTTGTTAAAGGCGAGATGAATAAGGCGAGCATCGGCTTTCGCGGCCTTGATGTTGCGGGCGATGTAATCGCCGCCAATAATATCGAGGATGATGCTGGCGCCGCCGGCTTCCCGCGTCACCTCAACAAAATCCTCATTGCGGAAATCAACCGCAATTTTAGCCCCAAGATCGCGGCAGAATTGGCAAGCTTCTTCGCCGTCAGCGGTGGTGATCACCGTCATGCCTAAGGCGGTGCCCATTTGAATTGCCGTGGCGCCAATCCCGCCAGAGCCGCCATGAACCAAGAAATTATCGCCAGCCGTGATGGTCTGCCCCATGAAGACATTGCTCCATACCGTGAAGTAAGTTTCAGGCAAGCCAGCGGCATCGGTCATGGAAACGCCCTGAGGAATGGTCAGGCAATGCTCAGCATCCACCGCCACATATTCGGCATAACCGCCGCCATTGGTCAGCGCGATCACCGCTTCGCCAATCGCCCAGCGTGAGACGGCATCCCCCTTAGCCACGATTTCACCGGAAACTTCAAGGCCAAGCAGGTCTGAAGCGCCTTTTGGCGGCGGGTAATGGCCGCGACGTTGCACCAGATCAGGCCCATTAACCCCAGCGCTATGCACTTTGATCAGCACCTCATGATCGCGGCATTGGGGCAGATCACGTTGCCCTGTGGTCAGCACGTCAGGGCCGCCGGCTTCGGTCATTTCGATTACGGTCATGGTGGTCGGTAGGGTCATGAAAATTCTCGCGCGAAAAGGTATGGATTATCTTGGTTAGGAATGTTCATACCCATCTTAAAAGCGGATGTCCATGTAACAAAATCTTGTTAATTGAATTTTGTAAAATATTTACAATTATCATTCTTTCACTTTTTTCCTCGCCGGATTTCGTTTCTTTGGCTATAAATTAAGTAATGATACTACAAATCGGTATGGCTATCGATTAACGGATCATAGGAATAAAAACTTAACAAAGAAAGGGCAGAAACATGCGTATTCTTATTCTTGGCGCCTCATACGGGTCTCTCTTGTCGACCAAATTGTTAATGGCTGGCCATGATGTGACCTTGATCTGCCGTCGCAATTCTGCCGATCTGATTAATTCAGAAGGCACGGAAGTGCGGATTAAACTGCGCGACGAAGACGAACATCGCTCATTCTTTTCCAAGGATTTGCCGGGTCAGGTGAACGCCGTGACCCCAGAAGAAGCAAAGCCAGAAGAATACGATATGATCGCGTTGGCTATGCAGGAGCCGCAATATTCGTCAGGCCCTGTGCGTGATTTGATGACGCGGATCGCCGCATCCCGCAAGCCATGCTTGTCGATTATGAATATGCCGCCTTTGCCGTACCTCAAGCGGATTCCGGTTTTGGCCGCGATGAACTTGGAAAATTGTTTTGATGACGCCAGTGTCTGGGATGACTTTGACCCCGATCTGATGACGCTTTGCAGCCCAGACCCGCAAGCCTTCCGTCCACCAGAAGAAGGCACGAATGTCTTGCATGTGGGCCTGCCAACCAATTTCAAAGCGGCGGATTTCGCCCGTCCTGAACACAGCGCAATGTTGCGGCAACTTGAAGCCGATATTGCGGCGGTCACTGTTGACGGCAAAGACGTGCCGGTGAAATTACGCACTTATGACAGTTTGTTCGTGCCAATGGCAAAATGGAGCATGCTGCTGACGGGCAATTATCGCTGTGTGCTGAATCATGGGGAACAACCGATCCGCGAAGCCGTTCATGGCGATCTCGAAGCCTCCACCGCGATGTATGCTTGGGTGGATGCTTTGGCTCAGCATTTGGGCGCCGATGCCGCTGATCAAGTGCCGTTTGAAAAATACGCCAATGCCGCGCTCGGCTTGCTCAAGCCATCATCGGCGGCGCGCGCTATTGCCAGCGGCTCAACAAAAATTGAACGTGTTGACCTCTTGGTGCAGGAAATTGGCCGCCATCTTGGGATGCAGAATGACACGGTGGATAATGTGGTCTCGCGGGTTAATGCGCGCTTGATGGCCAATGATGCCGCTGAATTGGCACTATCGAAAACTGCTTAAAGCCTCGCCTCACGGCGTTTATCTCTTTATCTTAACAATAAAAAAAGGGCGGTAGAAATACCGCCCTAAGTTTTTTAGGATTGGTGTAAGATCAGCGATTGCCGCCTAGCCAAGAAGTTTAACGAGCGTTTCGCCCAATTGAGCAGGTGAGGGAGATACCTGAACACCAGCTTCTTGCAAGGCGGCAATCTTATCTTCGGCCCCACCTTTGCCCCCTGAAATCACAGCGCCAGCATGGCCCATCGTGCGTCCAGGAGGAGAGGTGCGGCCTGCAATGAAGCCGACCGTGGGCTTTGAGCGCCCCTTCTTGGCTTCATCAATCAGGAATTGCGCGGCTTCTTCTTCAGCGGAGCCGCCAATTTCACCAATCATGATGATGGATTCGGTTTGATCGTCGCTGAGGAACATATCCAGCACGTCGATAAATTCCGTGCCTTTCACGGGGTCGCCCCCGATGCCAACAGCGGTGGATTGCCCTAAACCAGCCATCGAGGTCTGGTAAACCGCTTCATAAGTCAGCGTGCCAGAGCGCGACAGAACCCCAACAGAACCTTTGCGGAAAATGCTGCTTGGCATGATGCCGATTTTGCATTCTTCCGGCGTCAGCAAGCCGGGGCAGTTAGGCCCGATCAGGCGTGAAGACGAGGCGTCTAGTTTTTCTTTCACCTTAACCATGTCCTGAACAGGCACGCCTTCGGTGATGCAGGTGATCAATTCGATGCCCGCATCAATGGCTTCAAGAATAGCCGCCGCCGCGCCAGCAGGGGGGACATAGATGACCGACGCATTGGCGCCCGTTTCAGCTTTGGCTTCTGCAACCGTGGCGAAAAGCGGCAGGCTGGTGCCATCGGCAGATGTCCAAGATTCGCCGCCTTTTTTCGGATGCGTTCCCGCCACCATCTGGGTGCCGTGATAAGCGAGCGCTTGTTCGGTATGGAAGGTCCCGGTTTTCCCCGTCAGACCCTGAACAATGATTTTCGTGTCTTTATTGATCAGAATAGACATGGTCTTAACCTTTCACCGCTTTAACAATTTTCTGTGCCGCATCATCGAGATCATTAGCGGCAATAAGATTGAGGCCGCTTTCTGAGAGAATAGCCTTGCCTTCATCAACGCGCGTGCCTTCGAGGCGAACCACCAATGGAACGGTCAGTTGCACGTCTTTCGCCGCTTGCACGACGCCTTCAGCGATCACATCACAACGCATGATGCCGCCAAAGATATTGACCAAAATGCCTTTCACATTGGGGTCAGCGGTGATGATCTTGAATGCTGCTGTTACCTTTTCTGTGGTCGCACCGCCACCAACATCGAGGAAGTTGGCAGGCTCAGCGCCATAAAGTTTGATGATATCCATGGTCGCCATGGCCAAACCTGCGCCATTGACCATACAGCCGATTTCACCGTCAAGGGCGATATAAGCGAGGTCATATTTTGACGCTTCGATTTCTTTTTCATCTTCTTCAGTCAAATCACGCAATTCCATGATGTCTGGGTGACGGAAGAGCGCGTTGCCATCGAAAGATACTTTCGCGTCCAAAACTTGAACATCATTTGATTTCGTGACGATCAACGGGTTGATCTCCAAGAGGCTCATATCTTTGCTGGTGAAGGCTTCATAGAGGTTCTTGAAAAGCGCCATGCCTTGATCGCGGGCGCTGCCGTCGAGTTTCAAAGCGTCGGCCAAGGTCGCCGCATCCGCATCAGTGCAGCCTTTAGAGGCAACGATCCCGATGGTGGTGATTTTTTCCGGCGTATCATGGGCTACGGTTTCAATATCCATCCCGCCTTCGGTGGAGACCACAAAACTGACTTTGCTGGTTTCGCGATCCACCAAAATCGAGAGATACAATTCACGGTCGATATTAGCGCCATCTTCGATATAGAGGCGGTTGACTTGCTTGCCCGCCGCGCCGGTCTGGTTGGTGACAAGGGTCTTGCCGAACATTTCACGAATATTGTCAAGGGCTTCATCGCGCGAGAAAGAAACGCGGACGCCGCCTTTGGCATCATCGGCCAATTCTTTGAATTTGCCTTTGCCGCGGCCGCCAGCATGGATTTGGCTTTTGACGACCCATACCGGTCCGGGCAGGGCATCCACCGCGGCTTCGGCTTGATCGAGCGCGGTAATAGCAACGCCATTGGCGACAGGCGCGCCAAAGCCTTTAAGGACTTGTTTGGCCTGATACTCATGAATATTCATCTGCTGTAACCCTCCTTTGAGTTAAACTGACACCTGCCAGCCCAGACAGTGGCTTGAGTGTTTGTTTGAGATAAAGATATGGTGGAACGAAATGGATGATAAAACAACATTCACACTATACCCCCTAACTCAAAATTAATAAGCGCTTAGTTTTATTTATACGGTGGAATTTCCTTCAAAATCGTAGAAAAAGATACCTAAATCTGAACTTATTTTGGATATGGTATACCAGATGCCAATTCTGTAAAGAAGAATTTTTTTCTGGGATTTTGAAAATAATTTGGCTTGACCGTTGTTTCTGTAGGTGTAAGGTATACCAGATAACGGCAACAATTGAGAGGGTGATTATAAACTCTAATCATAAGCCGAAAATAAAGAAAAGTGTAGGAAATCAGCCACACACGGATCGTTTGAACAGAAAGATGGGGGCTAAATTTGGTTGATGTTGATCTCAAGCCTGTGGTCATCAATTTCACATTGAAAGACCATATTTATGAGGTGCTTCGCGATAGCATCCAGGCTTTAGACATCTATGATTCGGAGCAAGACCTTCGCCTTGATGAGCGAAAACTTGCCGAACAATTGGGCATCTCCCGCACCCCAATTCGTGAAGCCTTGGCGCGTTTGGCGCAGGATGGTTTGGTTGAAATTCTGCCGCGCAAAGGCGTCTTTATTCACCGCAAATCCTTAAAAGAAATTTTAGAAATGGTGGTCACTTGGGCGGCGCTCGAATCGATGGCCGCGCATATGGCGGCACGATTGGCGAGCGATGCTGATTTGGCCGCTTTGCGCAAATTTGCCATGACCCATAGCGAAACCGCGAAGAAAGCCGAATTAGGCGAATATTCCGACACCAACATCAAATTTCACCAATCCATCCTAGAATTGTCAGGATGCGAATTATTAAAGACCACAGCCGATGGTCTTTTTATGCATATGAATGCGGTTCGGCGACGCGCCCTTGGTGAAAACAATCGCGTCAGCCGCTCTGTTGCCGATCATATGGAAATTATTGAAGCGCTGGAGGCGCGTGATTCCGAATTGGCGTCACGGCTTGTGCGTGAACACACCATGCGTTTGCACGATCATATTAATGAGCGGTGGACGCGCCTTGAAAACTTAGCAACCCAAAAAAAACTCGATCAAGCGAATCTCAATTTATCGCTTAAGGATGGAAGATAATCATGACCCCTAATGAAATGGCAGCAGCCGAAACGCAAAATTTAACCGATGGTTTTCACCTGATTATTGATGCGCTCAAAATGAACGGCATCAACACGATTTATGGTGTGCCGGGGATTCCGATCACTGATTTAGGCCGCATGGCGCAAGCCGAAGGGATGCGGGTTCTGTCCTTCCGCCATGAACAGCATGCCGGTTACGCCGCGTCTATCGCGGGTTACCTGACCAAAAAGCCCGGCGTTTGCTTGACTGTTTCTGCCCCCGGCTTTTTGAACGGCCTGACGGCATTGGCCAACGCCACCACCAACTGTTTCCCGATGATTTTGATCAGCGGCTCCTCCGAGCGTGAGATCGTTGACTTGCAGCAGGGTGATTACGAAGAAATGGATCAATTGGCGATCGCAAAGCCTTTGTGTAAGGCGGCGTATCGTATCCTGCATGCCCAAGATATTGGCATCGGTGTTGCGCGCGCCATTCGCGCGGCGGTTTCCGGTCGTCCCGGCGGTGTTTACCTTGATTTGCCAGCGGCTCTGCTCGGTCAGGTGATGGATGAAATCGAAGGCCAAAAATCGCTTGTTAAAGTCATCGATCCTGCGCCGAAGATGTTGCCTGCGCCAGAAGCGGTGAACCGTGCGCTTGATGTGCTGAAAGGCGCGAAACGCCCCTTGATCATTCTGGGTAAAGGCGCCGCCTATGCCCAAGAAGATGAAACGGTCAAAGCCTTTGTGGAAAAATCTGGCGTGCCTTACCTGCCAATGAGCATGGCGAAAGGTCTTTTGCCCGATACCCATCCGCAATCCGCAGGCGCGGCGCGGTCCTTGGTCTTGAAAGAGGCCGATGTCGTTGTGATGATCGGTGCGCGCCTCAATTGGTTGCTGTCCCACGGGAAGGGCAAGTCATGGGGTGAGCCGCATAGCAAAAAGTTTATTCAGATTGATATCGAAGCCATGGAAATGGACAGCAATGTTGAGATTGCCGCGCCATTGGTGGGGGATATCGGGTCTTGCTTGAGCGCCATGCTCGCGGGCATGGGCGACAATTGGAGCAAGCCGCCACAAGACTGGACCGATACCATCACCTCTAAGAAAGAGACCAATCTTGAAAAGATGGCGGGTCGCTTGATGAGCAACGCCAACCCCATGGATTACCATGGTGCTTTGGGCGCAATGCGTGAAGTGATCAAAGACAACCCTGATGTGATTTTGGTCAATGAAGGCGCCAATACTCTCGATTTTGCGCGCAGCATCATCGATATTTACAAGCCGCGCCACCGGATTGATGTGGGCACTTGGGGCATTATGGGCATCGGTCAGGGTGCGTCGATCGCGGCCGCGGTTGAAACCGGTCAAAACGTCCTTGCTATCGAAGGCGACAGCGCTTTCGGCTTCTCCGGCATGGAGATTGAAACCATCTGCCGCTACAACCTGCCGGTTTGTGTGGTGGTCTTTAACAACAACGGCATCTATCGCGGCACGGACGTGAATGAGAATGGGGATGGTGATGTTGCGCCGACAGTTTTCGTGAAAAACGCCCGCTATGACCTGATGATGCAAGCCTTTGGTGGCGAAGGGGTAACGGCAACCAATCCTGATGAATTGAGCCAAGCGGTGCGCGCGGCGATTGCCTCACGCAAGCCAACCCTTGTTAACGCGGTGATTGATGAAGGCGCTGGCACGGAAAGTGGCCGCATCGGCAATCTCAACCCACAAAGCGTTGTCTCCAAGAAGAAATAACCAATTGAGCGTTTAGCCTAGAACAGGATTAGAATTATGAAAGCACTTGATGGAATTAAAGTTCTCGATTTCACCCATGTTCAATCAGGGCCAACCTGCACGCAGTTGCTGGCATGGTTTGGCGCGGATGTGATCAAAGTTGAACGCCCCGGCGTTGGCGACGCGACACGCCAGCAATTGGTCGATGTCCCCGGCGCCGATTCGCTTTACTTCACCATGCTCAATCACAACAAGCGTTCGATCGAATTGAACTCAAAGAACGAGACCGGCAAAGCGGTGTTGACGCGTCTGATTGAAGAATGTGATGTCTTGGTGGAAAATTTTGCACCCGGCGCGCTCGATCGCATGGGCTTTTCTTGGGAGCGTATTCAGGAAATCAACCCACGCATCATCATGGCGTCGATCAAAGGCTTTGGCCCTGGTAAATATCAAGACTGTAAAGTTTATGAAAACGTCGCTCAATGCGCTGGCGGTTCAGCGTCGACCACAGGCTTTCTTGATGGCCCGCCCCTCGTGACGGGTGCGCAAATTGGCGATTCCGGCACGGGTCTGCATCTTTGCTTAGGGATTGTCACGGCGCTCTTCCAGCGTGAAAAATCAGGCCGCGGTCAGAAGGTTTCAGCCGCGATGCAGGATGCGGTGTTGAACTTGGCGCGGGTCAAAATGCGCGATCAGCAGCGTCTTGCGGCAGGGCCTTTGAAGGAATATTCGCAATTTGGTGAAGGCATTCCGTTCACCGATGCCACGCCTCGCGCGGGCAACGATTCCGGTGGTGGTCAGCCAGGCCGCATCTTGAAATGCAAAGGCTGGGAAACCGATCCAAACGCTTACACATATTTCATCATCCAGGCCGCCGTCTGGGAAAAGGTTTGCGATCTCATCGGTGAGCCAGATTGGAAAACCGCTGATGGCTATAAGTCTCCGCCAGAGCGTCTCGACAAACTCAACCAAATCTTTGAGCGCATCGAAGAATGGACCATGACCAAAACAAAATTTGAAGTCATGGATGTCTGCAACCCGCTTGATATTCCAGTGGGGCCGATCCTGTCGATGAAAGAAATTGCCGAAGACGATGGTCTTTACGCCACAGGCACCATGGTCAAAGTCGATCATCCTGAGCGCGGCGAATATCTGTCGGTGGGCTGCCCCATCAAATTATCGGACTCGCCCGTTGAAGTGGAACGTTCGCCGCTTCTCGGTGAGCATACCGCAGAAATTCTCAGCCAAGTTCTGGGGTATTCGGATGATGAAATTCAAGACATCGTCGCTTCAGGCGCGGTCGGCGAATTAAAAGCAGCGGCAGAATAAAGGGAAGTTTAGGGGGATCAATTATGCGAGTAGTTCTTCACGGTCAGCAGGCTTTCGGCAAAGCGGTTTTGGAACGCTTGCTGGAACGCGGCGAAGATGTGGTGGCGGTGTGTTGCGCGCCCACCAAAGAAGGCAAACCCGAAGACCCGCTGGCAGAACTTGCCCGTGAAAAAGGCTTGCCTTTGCATCAACCCGCCTCTTGGAAAACACCGGAAGCGTTGGAATTGATGCAATCCTTCAACGCTGATATTTGCTTGATGGCTTATGTGTTGCTGTTTGTTCCAGAAGCGGTGCGTGACGCGCCGACCTATGGCACGTTCCAGTATCACCCGTCTCTCTGTCCAGAACATCGCGGCCCGTCCTCCATCAATTGGCCAATTGCCATGGGTAAAACCCATACCGGGCTGACGATTTTCTGGCCAGATGATGGCCTTGATGAAGGGCCTATTATGTTGCAGAAAACCTGCCCCATTGGCCCTGATGAAACCCTTGGCGATGTGTATTTCAACAAACTCTTCCCCATGGGCGTCGATGCCATGATGGAAGGCCTTGATATGGTTAAGGCCGGCGTCATCATCAAACATGATCAACGTCTTGATGACGGCAGTTATGAAGGTTGGTTCAATAAAGATGCCGCGGCATTGGATTGGGCTAAGCCTGTTGCCGATACGTATAACACGATCCGCGCCGCGAACCCTGCGCCGGGGGCGTGGACGTTGTTGAATGGTGCTGAAGTTAAAATTTATGACGCCGCCCGTGTGGATGGCGACGGAACACCCGGTGAGGTGGTGGATATCAGTGACGATGGGGTCACCGTTCAAGGGAATGGCGGCCGAATTGTCTTAAAAAGAGTACGACCTGACGGAAGTGGAAAAATTGCGGCCAGCGAATGGGCGCAATCATGTGGATTAACCATTGGAACAAAATTAGGACAATAACCATGAGTGTTAAAACAGATATCGAGATTGCCCGCGAGGCCAAGAAGAAGCCGATCCAGGAGATTGGTGAGAAATTGGCGATTCCTTACGAGGAGTTGCTGCCTTTTGGTCACGACAAGGCGAAGGTGAGCCAAGATTTCATCAATTCGGTTCAAGACCGCGAGAACGGCAAGCTGATTTTGGTGACGGCGATCAACCCCACG
>CAJXME010000007.1 GCA_913056245.1 uncultured Alphaproteobacteria bacterium
TTACGGGAACTACCACCTGCTTTTTTATGTGCCATTTTGGTCTCCTATCGGAACTGAATTACTTTTTCGCCGCGGCTTTTTTGGCGGCGGTCTTTTTCGCGCTGGCTTTAGCGGCTGCTTTCTTTGGGGCGGCTTTCGCTTCGGTCTTAGCCGCGGCCTTTTTAGGGGCAGCTTTGGCTTCAGCCTTTGGCGCCGCTTTCGGTGCAGCCTTCAATTTGCCGTCAGGGGCAATTTCATTGATCTGCAACAGCGTCAGGTCTTGGCGATGGCCACGGATGCGGCGGAAATTCTTGCGGCGCTTGCGGCGGAAAACCATAATCTTAGGGCCGCGTGTCTGGCGCAGAACCGTTGCACCGACCACCGCGCCTTCGATCACTGGCGCGCCAACGGTCACTTTATCGCCATCGGCCATCATCAACACTTGATCGAGCACAACGGTTTCACCGTCTTCACCCATCAGGCGATCCACAACGATCTTGTCGTCTTTGGCAACGCGATATTGCTTGCCCCCAGTTTTCACCACAGCGTACATGGCGTTTATCCTTCATCTGTCCACCTCAGCATGGGCAACAACGCCAAGCGTTTATTGTCATTCCAGTCTGGGTGGGCCGGCAACGATGCCGATGATCCATAAAATACTTGAGCGAAAGGCGCACCTTTCGCTTGAACACTGCGGAATATAGCCAGACAGGCCGCGTTGTCAAGCCTCATTTCAGGTTTTGGCTTGATGCGAATTTTCCCGATGGGTTCTTGATTGGCCCGCGCCAACACGGTAAACAGAAATCAGATCACATGACGATCCGGAGAGGTGGCAGAGTGGTTGAATGCGCCGGTCTCGAAAACCGGTATGGGCGCAAGTCCATCGGGGGTTCGAATCCCCCTCTCTCCGCCATCATTGCTTCTCCGTTGGGTGGTTGAGCAAACAACCAGGGCAAGCGCCATGATTGACCTCAGTTATGACTTTGATGCTGATCTTTGGCTTTGGCCAGCGAAAGACGCTTGGCATTTTATCACTTTGCCTGTTGAGCATGCCGAAGAGATCAGGTTTTTTGCGAAAACCCGCAATGGCTTTGGCAGTTTACGGGTGACGGTTCGAATCGGCGCCAGCGCATGGAAAACATCTATCTTTCCCGATAGCGGGTCGGGCAGTTTTGTTCTGCCCATCAAAAAAGAGATACGCAAAGCCGAAGGTCTTGCCGCGGGCGATCGGGCGCGGGTGCATCTGGAATTGGCCATCGAGCCGTTTTGATGGTGGCGCGATCTGTCGATGAAAACCTATGACGTCTCAGGCGTCTTTCCCCTAGACCTTAGAGGCAGGGCGACTTAAGTTATTCGCAACGAAACACCGCCTTTCATCAAGGCGCTTTGTTCCACGTTTGAGCAGATCAAAAAAGGATAGATCATGACTTTACCGCAAACCCCGTCTTTTCGACTTGATGGCAAATCCGCGCTGGTGACGGGCGCGTCTTCGGGGATTGGCGCAGCTTGCGCGGTGGCGCTGGCGCAAGCTGGGGCGCATGTTTTTGCGGCGGCGCGGCGCGGCGACAAACTCGAAGGTTTGGCCAAGGATGTTCAAGCCGAAGGCGGCAAGATGACGCCTGTGAGTTTAGACGTCACCGATCACGACGCTATGGCCACATTCATCGAAGCATCAGGGCCTTTTGACATTCTTCTCAATTCAGCGGGCATGGCGCGGCATTCCCCATCGATGGACACCACGGAAGATGATTTTGACGCGGTGGTCGATATCAATTTGAAATCCGCTTATTTTCTCTCGCAGCGTGTGGCGAAAGGCTTAATCAAAGCGGGTAAGCCAGGCTCGATCATCAACATTTCCTCGCAAATGGCGTTGGTGGGGGGGATTGAACGCGCGGTTTATTCCGCCACCAAAGCGGGTGTCGAAGGCTTCACCCGTGGGATGGCGATTGAATTAGGCCCCCATCAGATTCGCATCAACACGATTTGCCCCACCTTTATTGTCACCGCCCTCACGCAGGCGAGTTTTGATGATCCCGTCAAACGCGAATGGATCGAAAGCAAAATTAAATTGGGGCGCGTCGGTGAGGTTGAAGACATCATGGGCGCGGCGGTGTTCTTGGCTTCCGACGCGGCGGCGTTGATCACCGGCACAGCGCTGGTGGTCGATGGCGGCTGGACAGCGGATTAACCGATCTGTTTGGCGATCATATCGAGCCAGTTTTGACGACAGATTTTAGCGATCAAGGCTTTGCCATAGCCAGCATCGGCCATGGCGGCGGTGAGATTGGGCAATCCCGCGGCGGTGCCAATGGCTTCAGGGATAACCGCGCCGTCAAAATCTGAGCCAAGGGCAACGCCATCCTCGCCCAGATGTTCGAGCAAATAATCCAAATGCCTAATCATCACATCAAGCGCGGTGGCGGCGGTTTTTTCCCCATCCTCGCGCAAAAAGCCTGACGCAAAATTAAGCCCCACCAAGCCGCCCGATTCGGCAATCGCCGCCAGTTGCTGATCGGTTAAATTGCGCGGCGAAGGCGATAGCGCATGGATGTTTGAATGCGTCGCGATCAAAGGCCGTGACGTCAGGCTGGCGATGTTCCAAAACCCCGCCTCGTTCAAATGCGACAGATCAATCATGATGCCCATCTCATCACAGGCGCGAATAAGGTTTTTACCCGCTTGGGTCAGCCCCGCTCCTTGATCAGGACTGCCGGGGAAATCAAACGGCACGCCATGGCCAAAAGCGTTGGATCGCGACCACACAGGGCCAATCGACCGCAAGCCTTGGCGATAATAATTCTCGAGATTGCTCAAATCAGGGGCGATGGCTTCCGCGCCTTCAATATGCAAGACTGCCGCCATGATTCCCGCCGCCATCGCGGCTTCAATCTCTTCTTTGTTATGGCATTGGCGGATGATCTGAGGATGCTCACGGCATAAGGATTGGAAAATCCCGATCATCGCATCGGTGGCGGATTGCGCATCCGTCATGGTGATGGGGTCAGTGCCGAGGATCGCTTCGCCCGTGGCGTTTTGTTGCGGGGTGAACATAGCAAAGAAGCCCCCCGTCAATCCGCCGGCCTTGGCTTTGGCGGCGTCGATATGCGTGTCCATGCCCTCAATATAGCCTTGGCCGCTTGAATCATTGGCCATCCAAAGCCTGAGCAGGATGTCGTTGTGACCATCAAAGATCAATTCCATGAGCTTATCCTTTCGGTGAGGCAAGATGCTTCAGATGCGGCGCCAATAAAGGCGGGGCGGTTTTGGCAATGCGGCGGCGGGTCATGCGGTGAAGCGAAAGCAGGATATCTTGGCGCATCCCCATCAAAAACGGATACCACTCGCGCTGCAAAGGTGATTTCCATCGCCAGAGCAAGGCATCCAAAGCATTCAGCAAAGCCTCCCCTTGTTCCGGTGGCAAGGGCGATGGCCATGGCGCGGCCTCATTTTCTGGAAAAGGTGGTCCCCAAAACGCTAGCGCGACATCGAAAAAGGCATCAGGAACGCCCTCATCGCTTAAGACACGTCGCCATTGGTTTTCATCGCCTCCCCCTTGGGTGAGCGATAACAGCATCATGTCGGTTTCCAGCAATCCCGTGGGGTTGAGCATGATCGCTTGGCCATCATGACGGCCGCGATAAGGGCCTAAAAACAAACGCCGTGGGCAATAATCATGGGCATAGAGATTATCCCAGATGATCAGCAGATCTTCGGTCATCCCCGCCTTGACGATTTTTGTGTCCAGAAGGGCGGTATCGGCGGCGACAATATGATGCCCGCAGGTGAAGACCTTAATCGCCTGATCGAGATGCTGGACGAGATGCGGCAGATAAAGCCCATCGTCTTCAATATTATCGGCGTAAACCCGAGGCGTCAGGCTAAGAGGCGCGTCGAGATCACGGCCAAGGGTATTGGCCAAGGCGGTATGCGCTTCACCGTCATGGTGAAACTCCCCCGCATGGCCGGGAAAGCCCGGGTCGATATCATCCATCAAAAGGCCGATTTCATCAGCGCCATCAGCGAGCAATTGCTGGGCTTTATTCAAGAGAAGGGTGTAATCGCCCCCGTCACCACTTCCGCCATCGCTCAAGTGATTGGACAGGCTTGAGAAGTCAAAATCCAGCCCCGGCGCGATCCCAGCGATCACGCGAATGCCTTTATCCTTGGCATAAGCGGTGAAGGCGCGAAACAATTGCCGCCAGTCATCGTCATAGGCTTGCCGCCATTGAAACCGATGATAGGGGTCTTCTTTCGGCGCGTAGAAATAAGCGGTCATGCCAAGATGAGCCAAATGGTCGATCAGCCGATGGCGATCTTGCCACGACAACAGGCGGCCATAATAGCCTTCGATATAGCCGTGATGCGATGGCGAAACAGGTTTGATCTTGGTCATTTCAGGCCTTTTGATTATGCTGATATTAAACCGTATTTGGGAAAGGATTTGAAGGTGTTAAATATCACAGCCATTGGCGCCCATCCTGATGATCTTGAAATCTTTATGTATGGTTGCTTGGCGGCCATGAAAGCCCGTGGCGATCGCCTGACGTTGATTGTCGCCACCGATGGCGCCAAAGGCGGAAGCGAGCCGGGGCCTGCCCTTGCCGCCCAGCGCGCCGAAGAAACCCAAAAAGGCTTGGCGGATTTGGGCAAGCCGCAATTGTTGGGCTTGCCTGATGGGGCATTGGTGATGGCGCCAGATGCAAGGCAAGTGATCACGGAAGCCATCAACGCCAGTCAACCTGATGTGATCATCACCCATGGCCCTGAAGATTATCACCCGGATCACCGCGCTTTGGCGCATTATGTCCAAGACGCGGCGGGGTTCCGATGCCCTATTCTGATTGCCGATACCTTGATGGGCGTCGGGTTTCAGCCGGAATTTTATGTCGATATCACGCCTCATATGGTCGCCAAAGAAAAAGCCATCATGGCGCATACCAGTCAAATGCCGCATCGCTTTACCGATGCCGCGCGTATCACCAATCGCTTCCGCGCCGCTCAATGCAATGCCCCTGATGGACATTACGCCGAAGCCTATCGGCTGGAACGGCGGTTTCCCTTCACCGATATTCGCTGTTTATTGCCAGACGCGCCGCCTTATCGGCCGTTTTATGTGCCGGATTCCGATGCGTTGATCTAAAGGGCTGATCGAAACAACGGATCAAAACAATGAAGCGGCGGTTATTTGAGCCGCGGCATCAGCATGTCGCCGCCGGTCATGGGCGTGTCAACGCCAGTGGTTTGTGGAAACGTGATCGGCAATCCGCGTTCATGCCGCGCCGCCAAGACCGCCATCAATTCGGCTTCGGTAAAGCGGCTGTCGAGGCCGTGATCATCAAGACGGGAGACGGCGGTTTTGCTGTAGGATTGAATCATCGCCATTAAAGTGGGATTCAAACTGCCGCCGCCGCTGACCACCACATGATGAAATTCGCACGACAGATTGACATCTAAACTCGCCGCGATGCTGGCCGCGGTTAAGGCGGTGAGGCTGGCGATTTGGTTGGGCGTGCTATGATGGTCTAAAGCCGAAAGATCAATCCAATCGTAAAGCGCCATGCGATCCAGCGATTTGATCCCCCGCTGGTGAAAGAACGGGTGCTGAAGGCAAGCCGCCACAAAGGCCTGATCCACCTGCCCCTTTGCGGCCATTTGCCCGCCTTCATCAAAAGCCTTTCCTGTGAGCCTTGCCATGGCATCGTCGATCAACGCGTTGCCAGGCCCCGAATCATAGCCGATCAAATCTCGGCCATCCCAAAGGGTGACGTTGCTGATGCCGCCGATATTGACCATCGCCGCGGGCAGGTTAAGGCCAAGGTCAGATAGAATCATCTGGTGATAAATCGGCGCGAGCGGCGCGCCTTGCCCTCCCGCCGCAAGATCGGCTTGCCGAAATTGATGCACCACCGGCACCCCGATGCGATCCGCCAGATATTGCGCATCGCCAATCTGAAGGCTGACGCCTTGATCGGGGTTATGAAAAATAGTCTGCCCATGAAACCCAATGCGATCAGGCTGAATGCCGCTGGTGATCATTAAGCGTTCCACCGCATGGGCATGATCGCGGGCGATCCGCATCGGCAGGTCATCGGGTATCTCATGGGGGTTTTGATAGGCGGCAAAAATCGCCGCCCGGGTTTGGGGGTGATAGGCAAAAGTATCCGCCGCGCCGCGCCGAGTGACGCGCTCGCCATCGGTATAGACCAAGGCCGCGTCAATACCATCGACGCTGGTGCCAGCCATCAAGCCAATGATCGCCCAATCACCTCGCTGATCCTTTGGGGCATCCTCCATCTTGGCGTCCTTATCTTTCCATCGCGGTTGATCCATTGTATCGTCAGGTATGACCGATCACAATTCAACCACGGAATCGCAACCCCATGAAAGCCGCTGGCTTGATCGCCTCAGCAATGAGGCGGCGCTGGCCATTATGGCGGAAGATCAAGAAATTGCCGCCGCCGCCGTCAAAGCCGCGCTTGGTGAGATTGAGGCCGCCGCTGAGGCCATTGCCGCTCGTCTTGAAGGTGAGCCGCAAAGCCGATTGTTTTATGCTGGGGCGGGAACGTCGATTCGCATCGGTGTTCAGGATGGGGTGGAATTGACCCCCACTTTCGATTGGCCGGAAGATCGCTTGGGTTTTATCATCGCCGGGGGTGAGGCCGCGCTCATGCGGTCGGTGGAAAACGCTGAAGATAATGCTGAGGCCGCGCGTCAAGACGTTATGGCCAAGGTCAATGCGGCGGATGTGCTGATCGGCTTGGCGGCGTCAGGTTCAACCCCCTTTACCTGCGCGGCGGTGGACGCGGCTAAGGCCAAAGGCGCGCTGACCATCGGCATCGCCAATAACGCCCAATCGCCGCTTGTGGCGAAGGCTGATTTTGGCATCACTTTATTGACCGGCGCCGAATCGGTGGCGGGGTCAACGCGGATGAAAGCCGGCACGGCGCAAAAGATTTGCCTGAATTTGATCTCAACCTTGGTGATGGTGCGGCTTGGGCGAGTCAAGCAAGGGGTGATGGCGTCGATGCGCCCCACCAACGCGAAATTACGCCAACGCCAAGAACAGATTGACGCGATCCTCAACCGTTAATCGCGGGTGATCACCATCGTGGTCTCTTTCGTAAGACGCGGCAATATCGCCATCATGGCGTCAAGGGCAATCGCGACACAGCCTTCCGTGACGTCACGCCCTTCATGCAGCAGATGAAAGAAAATCGCGCTGCCCCTTCCCGCGATTGGCGGGTCATCGTTGTAGCCCAAAGGGATCACCAGATCATAAGCGTGATCGTCGCGCCATAACACTTCATGGGACGCGTCAAACGGCAGGCTCACCACTTGGTTGTATTGCGGGTGATCGGGATCATCACACCACCCCATGTCTTCGGTGATGGCAATACAGTCTAGAGCAAGAGGAGGTGGGGCAAGAGGCGGCAGGGTCAGGCGATCGGCGCGATAATAAATCTGGCGGAGCGGCCATAGCCCCAAGGGGGTTTTGCCATCGCCTTCTTTTTTAGCTGAAGCCTCTACCACCCCATGGCGGCCGAAACCAGCCTTGACCGTCATGCCATCAAAGGCGACAATACCATTATCAGTTTGGAGGATTGCTTTTATTTCAGAGGCCATGGTTCATTTGTTTCAGTGTTTGAAAGGCCGCGCTCCAACAGCCTTTGATCCAAAGGGGGATGCACTGGTTCTAAGATTTATCATGACCATTATCTGTTGTCTTGACGAAAGGATCAATCATGGATCTTAGTTCTATTCTCCGCGGGTATCATGACCGCCGGATGTTCCGCATTTTGCTGATTGGGATGATCAGCGGTTTTCCTTGGGTGTTGATTGGCTCAGCCTTGACCTTATGGTTGCGCGAAGATGGCCTCAGCCGCACGGCGGTGGGTTTCGCCGGTCTGATTTTTAGTGTTTATGCCATTAACTTTCTCTGGGCGCCGCTCATCGATCGCATCAAAGTGCCAGTCTTGAGCAATATCTTAGGCCACCGCAAAGCTTGGATCGTGATCTTTCAAGCGGTGATTATAGTGGCCTTGTTCCTTTGGTCGCAATTAACCCCAAGCCAAGACCTGACCATGATTGTCGGCATTGCCTTGATGATCGCGATCGTCTCAGCCTCGCAAGATATAATGCTTGATGCGTTCCGCATTGAACAAGTGCGCGCCAATGAAACCGCGAGCATGACCGCTGGCGCGGCGGTGACGGTGATCGGTTGGATGACGGGCTTCAAACTCGGCGGCTTCGTCCTATTGATGGTGTCTGATGCTTTTGAAGCGGCGGGGGATGCGCTTTACTGGCAAAACAGTTTTATCGTCATGATTGGGTTGATGCTGGTGATGAATATCGGCTTGGTCTTGATTCCAGAAAACGCCCCTGAAAAGCAAAATCCTGTGCCGAGCGATGATCCCATGAAAGCCGTTTTCATTTGGATTAAAGACACGGTCATCACACCGCTGACTGGGTTTTTCGTCGCCAATGGATTCAAGATTGGCCTTGCGATTTTTGCCTTTGTTTTTCTCTTTAAGATCGGCGAAGCCTTCATGGGCAAAATGTCGATTGTTTTTTACAAAGAAATCGGCTTCAGCAAATCTGATATCGCGCTTTATTCCAAAGGGCTGGGCTGGATCACCACGGTGATTTTTACCTTGATTGGGGGATTGGTGGCGATGCGCTTTGGCTCCGTCAAGGCCTTGCTCTTAGCTGGGATTGCCATGGCGTCGACCAATATTCTGTTCTCGATTCTCTCTTGGGTGGGGCCAACGGAGTGGCTGTTTGCGCTGGCGGTTGTGCTGGATGACTTAGCGGGCGCTTTCGCGAATGTGGCCTTTGTCGCGTTCATTTCGCTCTTGGTGGATCGCCGCTACACCGCCACCCAATACGCGCTTCTGGCTTCGATTGGCACGGCGGGGCGGACGTTCTTTGCGTCGTCCTCCGGTTGGCTGGTGGATAGTCTCGGCGGCGATTGGGGGGTGTTTTTCATCATCACCGCGGCCATGGTCATTCCATCGCTGTTGCTGTTGTGGAAGTTGGGGCCAATCCTGACCGCCAAAACGAAAACTTAATTAAGGACGCGCTAATCGTGTGATCGGTCCCGCCACGCTTTCAAGGCGCGGCAGGGCTGATCGCAACGACTCAATGGCGGTCATGGCGTGGTGCATATTGGCGTGAAGCAATCTATCCGCATCCGCCATGATGCCGACATGACCTTTCCAAAAGACCAGATCGCCGCGCCGCAATTCGTCGATATCCGATAGCGTCGTGCCGATGGTTTTTTCCTGATCGCCGGAATTCCGCATCACCGCGACGCCGCTGGCGGCAAGGGATAATTGCACCAGCGCTGAGCAGTCAAAGCCGATGCTGTCACGTCCGCCCCAACGATAGGGGGTGCCGATCAACCCTTCCGCCACCGCGACATAATCATCTTCATAAACCCCAAGCGGCAAAGCGTGGCGGGTGGGGATATGCCCTATGATGCCATGAGGGCCGGTGACCGCGATGGTCTCGCCATTCATCTCACCATGGATCAGGCCACCAAGGGGAATATAGCCTGAAGCCGGGGATTTGATGTCTGGCGATGCCGTCAACAACGCCCTTGGCGCGATGATATGATGGGTCGGCGGCGGCAAATCCCCCAGCGCGGTCTTGCGGATAAAGCCTTCATAGCCATCGGTTTCAAGCCTGATCTCTGCCCAATCGCCATGATCGGCCAGCATGCGGACGGCTTCGCCAAAAAGCGCGTCGGTTTCGCGGCCAGCCCCATCATCAGGCGCGGCCATGATCGGCGTCGATGGCGTGATGATGCGTTGATCGCTCATGCGATGCCTCGCGATATCGCCCAAGCCCCCGCATCAAAATTAGGGCAGGTTTTTTCGGTGTTATCAAAATCGCAATGGCCGCGGATTTCAGCCTTGGGGTGACGCGCTTTCCAGTCGCGCAGAACCTGATCAAGCGCTTGCATTTGAGCATCGGTGAATTGCGATCGGCCAATCAAGCAGACGCCAAGGCTTTCGTGATTATGTTCATAGACATGAGCGCCGATCCAATAATCAGGGCGGCCATGTTCAATCGTGCCGTCACGGTTGATGATCCGGTGATACCCCACCCCATCCCAGCCGAAACCAAGATGCATTTTATGCAAATCAAGGGCGGTCAAGTTTTCATCGTCAGGGGTGTCGGCGCAATGCACCACCAAATAACGGATGGCATTGGCATCAAGATAGTTCGTCATGTTCAGCCCTCAAAGGCTTGCCAGCAAAGATTCAATATGGTCATCTTGCCACAAGCCTGACGATTTGCCGATAGGGATTTGCCATGATGTTTCCGCCCACTGGTTTGCCGCGCGCCGTTCTAAGCGATATGGATGGTGTTTTGCTCGATACGGAAACCCTGTCGAAGATCACTTTCTATGCCTTGATGGAATCCCGCGGCTTTGATCAAGCGGACGCTATTTTCCCGCAATTGGTGGGGCGGAATAAAGCCGCGCATTATGAGATTTTTCGCCGTGACTTGCCCCAAGGATTGGACGTGATGGGTTTTGCCGATGAATGGATGGCGCGGTATTTGGCGATGTTGGTTGAAAATGTGCCGGTCAAAGACGGCGCCATGGCGCTGCTGAAACGCATGAAGACGCATGATATTCCCGTCTTGGTGGTGACGTCTTCGGCGACGGATAAAGCGGAAATGCTCTTGCAGCGGGCAGGGTTGCGGCCTTTCATTGAGCAGGTAATCGGTGGTGATCAAGTGGCCTTAGGCAAGCCCGCGCCGGATATTTACCTGAAAGCCGCCGCGACCCTGCCGCATCCGATTGACCAAATGCTGGCGATTGAAGATTCCAATTATGGTGTGATGGCGGCGCATCGCGCGGGTGCTGTCACCGTGCAAATCCCAGACCTTGCCCCGCCTAGCGACGAGGTCAAAGCCCTTAATCCTATTATTTTGAATCATTTGGACGATCTGGCGGATCATTTTAACTGGCCAACAATCCCCCTCTCTTGATGGTCTGCTCATCTTGACATCAGGGGCGATGATCCCAAATTGATGGCATGTTGAAACGCTCTCTTTTCTCTCTTTTTGCTCTGGTGATGATGATGACGATAGCCCCTTTGGCGCGAGCCGCCACGGCCTATGATTTTGAATTTATCGGTCTCGATGGCGCGCCTCTGCCGCTTGACCAATTCAAAGGCAAGGTGGTGCTGGCGGTGAACACCGCTTCGGCTTGCGGCTTCACCCCCCAATATGATGGCCTGCAAGCGCTTTATGATGATTATCGCGATCAGGGATTGGTGGTGCTCGGCATCCCCAGCAATGATTTTGGCCGCCAAGAGCTGCTTTCCGCCAAAGGCATCAAAGATTTTTGCGAGGTCAATTTCAACATCACCTTTCCCATGACCGATAAGACCGTCGTCAAAGGTCAATCCGCGCATCCGTTTTATCAATGGGCGGCGGCGGAATTGGGAATGATGGCCAAGCCAAGGTGGAATTTTCACAAATACCTGATCGATCGTGAGGGGAAATTGGTCAATTGGTTTGCCTCCACCACCTCGCCGCAATCGGCCAAACTCAAAAAAGCCATTGAAGCCGCGTTAGGGCTTTAGCCGATAAGGGTCTTGCTAAACGCCTCTATTTCGATGACAATTTCTGAAAAAAGGGAGGCTTGTCATGGCAGTCACATCATTCGCGCAAGATCGCGCCAATATCGAATTCTACGAAGAGCGTGTCGATATGGCGGCAACATTCCGCTGGACGGTAAAACTCAATATGCATGAAGCGGTGGCCAATCACTTTAGCCTTGCGGTTAATGACGATGGCACGCGGTTTTTGATGAATCCCAATCAAAAACATTTTTCCCGGGTTCGGGCGTCTGATTTGCTTCTTCTGGATGCCAATGATCCTAACAGCATGACCGGCGATGACGCGCCTGACCCCACGGCTTGGGGGCTGCATGGCTCGATCCACCGCCATTGTTCCCACGCCCGTTGCGTGATGCATGTTCATTCTGTTCACGCCACGGTATTGGCGTCGCTGGCCGATAGCCGCTTGCCCGCCATCGATCAGAATTCTGCCATGTTTTTTGAGCGCATCGTCATTGATGAAAATTATGGCGGCTTGGCCTTTGAAGAAGAGGGCGAGCGTTGTGCGTCAATGCTGAGCGATCCAAAAACGAAAGTCATGATCATGGGCAATCACGGCGTTTTAATCATTGGCTCATCGCCCGCGGATACGTTCAATCGTTTGTATTATTTTGAACGGGCGGCGGAAAATTACATCCGGGCTTTGCAAACAGGCCAGCCGCTCCGCGTCTTGCCCGATGATATCGCCCGCAAAACCGCTGAAGAACTTGAGAATTACCCCGATCATGGTGATCGTTTCATGAAAGAAATGAAGGCGATTCTCGACGAAGAAGGCTCGAATTACCGCGATTAACGGCTGAAGGCCAATTAATAACGTTTGGTGATGCGGTCAAACCCCCGCGAGGTCGTGACGCGTTTGATCAAGGCCATGAGTTTCGTGGCCATGGTGATGCGGTAGCGCAATCGTGGGCGCTTGGCGGTGGCGGCATGGACAACCGCATCGGTCACCGCATCGGGCATCAATTCAAACGGATCGCGCGGCGGGTCAATTGCCGATAGGCGTGGGATCAGCGCTTTTTCATAAACCTCTTCCAGCCTTGTGCCTTGCCAAGTGATCCAGCGTTTGAAATTGATATAGCCATTTTCGCGAATGCGGGTGCGAATGGGCCCGGGCTCAACCAAGATCATCTCCCCCCCAGACCCCGCCAGTTCCAACCGCATCGTATCGGTCAGACCTTCAATGGCAAATTTCGTCGCGTTATAAGCCCCGCGCATCCGCATGGCGGCGAAGCCCAGCACCGATGAATTCTGGATGATGCGGCCATGGCCTTGGCGGAACATCACCGGCAAAACCAGCCTTGTCAGGCTATGCCAGCCAAAAAAATTGGCCTCAAATATTTGCCGCAAGGCTTCGGTGGGGACATCTTCAAGCGCGGCGGGAATGGCATAAGCGCCATTGTTTAACAGCACATCAATGTGGCCATCCGACAAGCG
>CAJXME010000008.1 GCA_913056245.1 uncultured Alphaproteobacteria bacterium
TCTGCTAAGCAAATAAGCAAATCGATTTTGAAGCAAATCAGTCAAGGTTATTCTGATGATTTGCGCCGCATGCCCACGGATAAATCCCTTATTACCGATAAAATGCCGCTGAATTTCAAATGGATCGGTATAATTCGTGCTATTTTTCCGGAGGCGCCAATTTTGCATCTCAAGCGCCATCCCATGGCGGTATGTTTTTCAAATTTCCGCAATTTCTTCCGCGCTGAGGGCATGAGTTATAGCCATGATCTGATGGATATTGGCCGCTTTTACCTCGCCTATGATGCCTTGATGCAACATTGGTATCAATTATACGGCGATGAGATTACGACGGTTGATTATGAAAAACTGACAGAAAACCCAAAAGAAGAAATCGCGAAATTATTGCAAGTTGTTGGACTCGACTGGCAAGACGCTTGCCTTAAAATCGAAGACAATAAGCGGAGCGTTAAAACCGTATCCAACACGCAAATTCGCCAGAAGATTTATACCAAAAGTTCCGAAGAATGGCAGCATTATGAAGAAGAATTGGCGCCGCTTAAAGAGATGCTGATGCCTATCTTAGAGCGCGACGGCTGGGTTTAACCCGCTTTCAGCTCATAAACGGGCAAGCCAAGACGCTGTTGTTGTTTTTGCAGGGCAATCAAAACCGGCTCTAAAAACTCGTCATGACGCCGCCAGCCACCTAGGGATTGGGTTGAAATCGGTTGTTGAACTTGCGCAGAACTGGCAGTGCGGGAAAAATAATTTTGCCCCCGCTTGGCTTCGTCAAATTGATAACCCTCAAGGCCAATGTAATCAAAAATGCGCTGGGATTCGCCGTCGGGGTTTTTGACAAGTTCATCATAGGACACGGAAAGCATCTGATCGCCCATCATCTCTTCATAACTTTTCATGAGATTTTGGTAATAAGCGTAATATTGGCCAAGGGCTTTTCGATCAAAGCAATAAGCATGGCCGTTTTCAAAATTAGCCCGATATAGCGACCAGCAATTATCCATCGGATCACGGTGACAATGGAGTATCTTTGCTTCGGGGAATATATCCGCAATCAGCGGCGCCCATTTGAAATTATGCGGCAGTTTATCGATCAGCCATTGATCGTCATCACGCATCCATTGGGTCTTATCTTTATAATGCTGAGCGATCGCCTTAATTTCATCTGCCGTCATCACGGGCGATTTTGGGTCTAGCCGCGCCACGGCTTTATCCAATTGATCATTGAGGTAAGGCAATTCATCCCCCGCCGCGATGGCATCGCAACTTGCCAGCATCGATTCGAGCAGCGTGGTGCCTGAACGCGGCATGCCGATGATAAAGATAATCTTTTGATCGGCAGCATGGGGCGCTGTTTTGGGCTGAGACGTTGAAAACCGCCGCCATAAGTCAAATTGTTGTTGTGTTTTGTGATTGTCATAAGGGCGTTGCCGCGCCACGTGGCGATTGCCTTTCAGATAATAGGCCTCGGATTTGGCGGTATTTTTTTGCTTTTGATAAAACTGCGCCAGCGCAAACAACCCTTTGTCGAGAAAATGCGTTAAGCCTTGGGTGTTGATCTGCTCTTCCAGTTGAGCAATGACGGCGCGGAGGTCATCGTCGGTCAAATCATCAAGATTAGAGAGATTGAAATAGGCTTTGCCATCATGCGGATGCTTAGCGATGGCGTCTTGAAACATGGCTTTCGCCGCGTCGGTTTGACGTTGATAAAGATACACCAGCCCCAGATTATTAAGACCATTGAGGTAATGAGGATTAATCGCCAGACAGGCTTTGAATTTGCCTTCAGCCGCTTCGAGTTGATTTAATTTGGTATAGACAATGCCTTGATTGGACAACGCGCGGTAATGCTTTGAGTCACGTTCCAGCGCTTGATCATAAATCGCCAGCGCTTCATCAAACCGTTCCAATTGTTCAAGCGTAATGGCAAGGTTATGGTAAATTTCGGCATAATGCGGGTTGTTGTCTTGCGCTTGACGTAACATGGCTTCGGATTGGTCAAAAAACCCGTGTTCGCGCAACAAGACGCCATAATTCATTTTATATTTGAACTCATTAGGCTTGAGGTTAATCAAACGCTGATAGGCCTTTTCAGCGTCCGTAAATTGCCGCAATTGCGCATGGCAAATGGCGGCGCCAAAAAGATAATCGATGTTAAGAGGCGCTGATTTCAACAAATCACGATAGATTTTAAGCGCTTTGGTAAATTCACCGCCATTGATCAGAACAAACCCAAGGCATGTCTTCACGGGAATGCTGTCGCGATTGGCTTTCAGCAATTTGCTGGCCGCCGCAATCGCTTCCTGATGCTGGCCTTGTTTCGACAGGCGCTGGATGCTGGGGATGTCAAGCATGGGAAAACTCGATGGATTTCTAAGTGATTTGACCTTAACCCTTTTGTTATACTGATTTCATGCTAAATAGACGATAAGAATTTCAAATTTTATGAGCGCATCCCAGCATGACGATGGCAAAAGGCTATTGATGACAACCGTTTCTCCCCTAAGCAGCATCACCGAACAGCGTGACCTTATCCGCGCCGATATTGCCGCCGCCGCTAAAGCCGATGGACGCGGTGCCGATGACGTGACGCTGATCGCGGTGTCGAAAAAACAGCCCGATGACCGCATTGACGCCGCGCTTGAAGCGGGGCTTCGCGTCTTTGGCGAAAATCGTGTCCAAGAAGCGCAGATGCGATGGACGGAGCGGCGCGCGTCATACCCTGATTTGCGCCTTCATTTGATTGGCCCGTTGCAAACCAATAAAGCGGGGGATGCGGTGGCGCTTTTTGATGTCATCGAAACTCTTGACCGTGAAAAATTGGCCGTCAGCCTTGCGCGTGAGATGCAAAAACAAAACCTTGAGCGCGAGTGCCTCATTCAAGTCAATACCGGCGATGAGGATCAAAAGGCGGGCATCACCCCCCAAGAGGCGGTGGCCTTCAGCCGCCATTGCCGGCAAACCCATGGCCTGAACATCACGGGCATGATGTGCATTCCCCCGGTGGATGAAGAGCCGGCGATGCATTTTGCGCTCTTGAAAACATTAGCCGCTGAGGCTGGCCTTGATGTTTTATCCATGGGGATGAGCGGCGATTATGAAACCGCGATTCGCTTTGGCGCCACCCATATTCGCGTGGGATCATCGCTCTTTGGCGCCCGCCCCATGGCTTAAAATCTGGCCGCTTAAGGCCTTTAATTTTAACCTAAGATTTCTTAATCGATCAGATGACCGGTGCGGGTTTTTTTGGTGTTCAAATACCCGTCATTATGAGGATTGGCGCTGGTAATAAGCGGGATGCGTTCATCGACCGTAATGCCGCAATCTTCAATCTGGGCAATTTTATCAGGATTATTGGTCAGCAAACGGATTTTGCTTTTGCCGAGCAGTTTCAGCATCGCCGCCGCGGGCAGGTAAAACCGATGATCGGTTTCAAAGCCGATGGCGTGATTGGCGTCAACCGTATCCAGCCCTTCATGTTGCAAAGCATAGGTGCGCAATTTATTGACCAAGCCAATATCACGGCCTTCTTGCGCCAGGTAAATCAGCAAGCCGCCTCCAGCCTCAGACATTTGCTGGATGGCCATTTGCAATTGGTCGCCGCAATCGCATTTCAAACTGCCGAGCAAATCGCCGGTGATGCATTGCGAATGGATGCGCACCAGCGGCGCTTCATGTTGATCGGCATTGTTGATGATCAGCACAAAATGTTCGGTGCCGCCATCTTTCGGTTGAAAGATCGCGATTTCACTATTTTCAGCGCCTTTAATCGGTAATTTGGCGCGCGCCGCTTCGCGCAACAAGGCGGCGGATGTTTCTTCAAAAGACCGAATGGTGTTTTCGCTGATCATGATATAACCGCGATCTTCCGCCCAGCGGTTGAGGCTGCGCGCGTCTTGATCAGGGATATGCGCCGCCAGCGCGGCGGGCATCAACCGCGCCGAACGCATCAGCATCAAGACCAAGACGGCCATGCTGTTTTCGCCTTCCGGCAGGATGGTCAATTTCTTGGGATCAATCTTAATGGGCAGATCGCCGATCAATTGCAAAATCTCGTTTGGGCCAACGTCTTCGGAGATTAAAATCGAACAGGCCTGAACGCCCTTTTTGGGGTTAAGACCAATGGCGCGGGCACGTTGCGCGGTGATCAGCAAATACGGCATCGATTGGCTGGCTTCCGCCAAATCCCTGAGGCTATCGGTGCTGACCTGTTCGGCGGGTTTGACGATGCCGGCATAGCCAGATTTCGATAAAAACAACACAGGCGCGCCACGGCGCAAATCAGCAATCGCACGATGAGCGGTGTTCTGCATGGTCACTGATGGCGTCATTTTTTAATCCAGTTGCTGTTGTTGAAGGCCCAATTGCCGCAATTGTTATCTAGCGATTGATCGCGCCTGATAATTAATTTAGGTTTAACCCAAGGGTAAATTTCTGGTCTCAGGTGTATTGCTGTCGTTTATATGGTCTTCCTTAACCGATGTGGCCAGACTCAACAATAGGAAAGCGCATCCCTCATGGTCAAGATCATTACGGTTGAAGATGATTCCCTGCTGTTAGAGACCCTGATCGATCAATTGTCCCAAGAAGATGATTTTGACGCTCTTGGTGCGTCCACCCTCGCGGAAGGACGGCAATTGATCACCGATCACGATCCCGATTTGGTCTTGCTTGATGTTATGTTGCCCGATGGCGATGGCCGCGATATGTGCCGGTGGATTCGCGACCAAGGCTATTCCATGCCCATCTTGATGTTGACGGGGCAAGACAGCGAAGCCGACACCATCGAAGGACTGGAAGCGGGCGCCAATGATTATATTGCCAAACCGTTAAGGCTTGGTGAATTGCTCGCGCGCATACGCGGCCAATTGCGGCAATACCAACAACAAGAAAACGCGCGCATCAAAATCGGGGCATTCCATTTTATTCAGGGCGGCAAAACCTTGACCCATCGTGCCAGCAATCAATCGCTCAACCTGACCGAAAAAGAAGCGGCGATCATCAAATATCTGCTCAAAAAAAACGGCGATGTGACGCCGAAAGCCGAATTGCTGGAACAGGTCTGGGGTTATAGCGATCAGGTCTCAACCCATACGCTGGAAACCCATATCTATCGCTTGCGCCAGAAGATCAATTACATCGACGACGCGCCCTTCATCGTCACCAAAGACAACGGCTATCAATTGGCGTGATGCAAAACCGCCGCTAATCAGAAAAAAAGATTGAGTTAAGGCGGCGGTAGGATCAAACCATTTTATTGCAACCGAACAGGCCATTTTCCGCGCGGCTTGACTCAAACGTAAAAAACGCCATAATGGTTTATAAATAGTCCAATAAATAATATAGTGGTCTATTAATAAACCAAGAGGTTGTTGTGCCAAAAAAAGAAAACCGCGTATATTCACGCTACACCAATGAAGCGCTTGAACTTTTATCTGGGCGCATCAAGGCAACACGTCTTGAGCGCAGGATTACAACGCAAGAGCTTTCAGAGCGCGCGGGGATATCGCGTGGATTATTACGGCGCATTGAAAACGCAGACCCAGCCTGTGGCATTGGCGTTGTGTTTGAAGTCGCCACATTGCTGAATTTAACCTTGTTTCAATCCGATTATGACGATTTACTTGTAAAAAATAAAACGCTTGAAGACAAAATAGCACTTTTGCCAAGCCGCGCACGACGCACAAAAATGAAGGTAGATGATGACTTCTAACGCGGGCAAAAATGAAATTTTTGTATGGATTTGGTTGCCCGGCGCAACAACCCCTATTGTTGCAGGCAAACTGACCAAACTCAATCAACGTGTGATCTTCACCTACGGCCAAAGCTATTTGAACAATCCAACAGCGATACCAATCTATGATAAAGAACTTCCCCTCGAAACTGGAGCGCAGGAAAAGCGTTTCGGGACGGAAGCCATGCCTGGATGTATTCGGGATGCGGCGCCGGATGCATGGGGGCGGCGCGTCATTCTCAATAAACTCCTAGGCGCAAAAGCCAAAACAGTGGATGCTGGTGTTTTGGATGAATTTACCTATCTGATGGAATCTGGGTCTGATCGTATTGGCGGCATGGATTTTCAGGTCTCCCCGAAAACATATCAGCCGCGTTTAGCAGGTCAGGCTTCCCTTGAAGAATTGCGGCGCTCCGCTGAGTTGATTGAAAAAGGTGAATTATTAACCCCTGAACTCGCGCAGGCTATCCATCACGGCACTTCTATTGGAGGCGCTCGCCCAAAAGCGCTCCTTAATGATGATCAAGCAAAATATATCGCTAAATTTTCATCCAGCACGGATCATTACAATGTGATTAAGGCAGAGTTTATGGCCATGCGGTTGGCGAAACGGTGTGCGCTGAATGTCGCGACGGTTAAATTGACCAAGGCATCTGGAAAAGATGTCTTATTGATCGAACGCTTTGACCGAGAATTAAGAAACAATGGATGGACGCGAAAACTCATGCTCTCGGCGTTAACGCTTCTTGGGCTGGATGAAATGACGCCGCATTACGCCAGTTATGAAGATTTGGCAGAACTCATTCGTCACCGCTTTACGAATCCCAAAGAAACATTGCAAGAAATGTTCAAACGCATGGTCTTTAATATCTTATGCGGCAACACCGATGATCACGCGCGCAATCACGCGGCTTTTTGGGATGGCAAGCATTTGACGCTGACCCCGGCCTATGATTTATGCCCTCAAATGCGCCAAGGCGGTGAAGCCTCACAAGCCATGATGATTGCAGGCAATGACCGATCCAGCCGGCTGGTCACATGCCTAGACAGCGCAAAAAATTTCATGCTGAGTGACGCTCAAGCGCGTCAAATTATTGATGCGCAAATTCGATGCATCAAGGAACATTGGGAGGCGGTATGCGAAGAAGCAAACTTGCCGCCGATGGATCGTGCTTTATTTAAGGATCGTTTGTTTTTGAACAGCTACGCGTTCGAGCATTATCAAACATCATCTCAAAATTAGCAGGTCGGCATTTTCGGCACATTAAACCAACGCTACCGATCAGAATATATCATCAATTTCGAGAAGATGGCTGGGGCGGTAGGATTCGAACCTACGGTACACGATACCAAAAACCGTTGCCTTACCACTTGGCTACGCCCCAGCAAGTGTTGTGCAACATAACGACTTAACATCGCCTCATCAAGACTGTTTTTTGGCGAAAGTTAAATTTATTGCAAAACCCGATAAACCCGCGCCGCTGGATAGCGATCCAGCACCAATTCAAGCCGCGTTTGGTCATAGGCCGCGCGATGGAAAAGCGCGTTGAAATTGCTCATCCATAACGGCATCGGCACCAGCGCTAAATTGGTTTTCTGGCCTTCGATATTCACCACCATCAGGACAAATTGCCCATTGGGGTTGATGGTTTTTTGCGCGGTTTGAAACCCATTACGCACTTCCGCCATGGTGTGAATGATCGGCTGACCATCGAGGGTGCCGTGTTGCAAATCCAACAACCCAAGGTTGCATTCTAGTTTTTGGTCTTGCACTGGCTTGCATTGAAGGGGGTTGTATTGATAGCCGCGCAACAGCGCAGGCGGCGGCGCCACCCCATTGACCACATCATGCTTGCCGAGCGTGGCGATGGTGTTCATCCAGCCCTGCATCTGCTGTGTCATCACCAAATATAAGGGTCGATCGGGCATCTCAGCCGCTATGATCGCTTGATTGAGGCTGTCCAAACTGGCCGCGTTGTTTTCAATGCCCAGATTGCCCTCACGGGTGATGAATTTGGTGATTTGAATCAATTCGCCGGTCTCAGCGCTCACCAAGCCGCGGGCAAAAAGATGGGTGCGCGGTGTTTGTTGGCCGCCGCCATCATGGAGCGTCGCCATGCCGCTTTTCAAATGCGCCATATAGCCGTAATCCCACCATGTCGCGATGATGCCAGTGTTGTTTTGGTCAAACCCGCGCATCGCGCTGAAACTTTCTATGGTGGGGCGATCAAAAGACGGTTTAGGAATATAATTCAGCATCGAGGTCGACGCGGTGGCTAAAATCAACGCCCCAGCGACCCCTAAGACAGCCCCATCCGCCGCCATCGAAAAGCCTGATGATGGGGCGCGCGCAAAAAACCGTGCCACAAGGCGGGTTGCGCTCAAAGCCAGCCAAGCCGCCCCGAACCAAACAAAAGGCGCGGCAAAAAAAGCAAACCGCCGTCCCGCGATAAACGCCAACATCCCCATCACAAAGAACGGCAGGAAAACAAGCCCTTTAGAAGGACGCGCGATGGTGAATAACAAAAACCCAACCGCGCCAACAACGCCGATATAAGGGTGCGTTGTCATCAACCCAAGCGTTTCGAGAAAATCAAGATGCGTCAATTCCGTGATCGTTGAAAACGTATTGGGGAAAGATAATCCAATATGATCAGTGGTCAGGTCTGCTTGGGTATTGGCGCCAGAAAGATAACCAAAGACATCCATCATAAAAGACCAAAGCGTCGCGGCAAAAAAGATCGGGTTGATTACAAGTATCACGATGGCCGTCGCCAAGAGCGCGCGTTTGACGTTAAATTGATGCGCCCAAACCGCCGCCCCCATCATCAAGGGCAGGATCACCACAAAGGGTGATTTCAAATACCACCAGAAAAACAATTGCAGGGCGAGACCCGTTAGCATGGCTACGCCGATGGTTAGCACCATTCGTTTTTGCCGTGCCGCCAATATGATCAATGTCAGGCATAACGCCAAAAAGAACACCACCAATTGATCGGTATCGATCCGGCCAATGGAACTGCGCACCAGATAAGTCGTGCTTAACCCCATGCCCGTGGCGGCAATCGCCCCTTCGGCGGGATAGCCAGCGGCCCAGAACATCACCCCGATCATGGCCGCGGTGAGCAATGCCGTAACAGGAATCATCATATTGCCCGCGGTGAGCAAATCTCCGTTGGAAACCCACTCCGCCACATGGGCGATGATCACCGATAAGAGCGGCAGATCACGAAGGTTACGCGCCTCAGTATCATCAGCATTATCGGGATAAAGGCGGCTTTGATTAAAGTCATACCCCATCACGCCGCGGCTGTAATTTTCAGCGTAACTGAGAAAATATCCCGCGTCGGTGGTGCTGACCAAAGGCGATTGATCGGCAAAAAAGACGTCTTGGTGATCGTGCCAATACTGCCATTGATTGTGCCGCACCTCGTAATTGATCATGGCGGCCAGCGCAATCAGGATCGCCGCGCCGATCACATAACGCCAATCGCGACACGAAGTCATAAAAGGCTGAGACATCACGCGATGGTGCCATTGCTGGACTTTGGACAAAAACAACATAAAAAACTTACCCCGATTGCGAGGTTATTCTGGCAAAAGACAGGCGGTGATGCAATCCATCATTGGTTTAGGCCAAAGCGCCAGCCCATCGCCAAAACGCTTTTTCTTCAAGTGAGCCTGCCGCTTTTTTCGCCTGATCAGCGGTATCAAAAAGCGCAAAGCAAGTCGCGCCACTGCCGCTCATGCCATGGGCGCGATAGCCCTGATGCGATGATAATCGCGATAAATCCGAAAGACATGGGCCAATTTCAGGCGCCAATGTTTGCGCGGGCGGTAGCAAATCATTGCCGCGCTCTAGCCAAGAACTTAAATCCGAGGGCGCTTGCTCGGGGATCAATTTTGAGGATGAGGGGAAGTTGAGCCGTGTGAAGACATCTTTGGTGGATAGGCTGACTTGCGGGTTGAGCAAAATCAATCCCGCTGATGACAGAGACGGCAGGGATAATGGAGCAACCTTTTCGCCAATCCCCCACATGCGCCAAGCCTTGATGTCGCTTTGGAAATGCTTGGCCAAACAGATGGAAATATCAGCCCCAAGGGTTAGCCCTAGCGCCATCAATTCATCAGGGGGTAATGGGGTGGGGCTGTGGCGATTGAGCGCTGATAAGACCGCCGCCGCGTCGCTTGACCCACCGCCAATCCCAGCGGCGATGGGAATGTTTTTTTCAAGATGAACCGCCAAAGGTTGCGCCCAACCAGCGGCGTTTCGATAGGCGATTATCGCCTTCATGATCAGGTTATCGCGGGGGTCAATATCCATGAGCGGTGCCGCTTGCCCACCCGCTATGATAAGGTGATCCCCATCCGCAGGCTCAAGGGTGATGACATCGGCCAGTTGAGCAAAAACCACCAGCGAATCCATCAGATGATAGCCATCGTCACGGCGACCGGTGATCGTCAAGGTGAGGTTTATTTTAGCAGGCGCATGAGCGGTGATCGGCGTCATCATGGGGTCGATTTCACCCGCGCGCGCTGGATTTTTTCTGTGAGCATATCCAAGGTCAAGCCATCAGCCGTTTGCCCTTCTTTGATCAAATCAAGGGCGCGTTGCCATTGGAAAACCGCTTCATGCCATCGGTCAAGCGCGGCGTAAACATCGCCCAAATGATCCGTGATCAAAGGGTCCACCGGGCGCAAGATGACCGCTTTTTCCATGAAGACCAGCGCTTGGTCGAGATCACCCAGTTTGAAATAGCCCCAGCCCAGCGAATCCATGAAATACCCGTTATCAGGCTGTTTTTCGATCGCATCACGAATAAACCCCAGCGCTTCCTCGGCGTCACCGCCCTCTTCCAACAGCCAATAGCCAAGGTAATTAAGGGCATAGGCATCACCGCCATCCAAGGCCAGCGATTGCCGCAAGGCTTCTTCAGCGGCATCTTTTTGATCAAGCTGATCAAGAGCAAGCCCTCGGTAGTAATGCAAGCGCGCGTTCTCAGGCGTGAGGGATAACGCCTTATTATAGGCGTTCAACGCCGTGTCATAATCCCCATTCCAGCGCGCGGTATGGCCTTTCTGCATCCATAGCGCTGGATTATTGGCATCAACCGTCACCAGACGATCAAAAATACCGATCGCTTCGCGGAACAGCGCCTCATCGGATTCCGCGCCCATAAAACGAGCTTTGATGAATTGCGTTGGATGATGCCAAAGGCTCGCTTCATCGATTTGATCATGGTAAACCCGCGCTAAATCATGGCGTTCAAGATCAATGTAATAAAGCCCCAGCAAATAATTGATCATGTCGAAATCAGGGGCGATGCGTTTGGCCAAATGCAGCCGCGCGCTTTCGCTGGACGGCAAGGATGTGCGAATGCCGGAGGCGTCAATAATAGCCTTGGCCAAGAGGGTTTCGAGCGAAGGCTTTTCAAATAACGGCGATGATCCTTGTTCAAGGGAAGACAAAACCCCATCCCGATCCAGATAAGACCCTAAATAAGGCAATAGCAATATTTTGGCCTCTTGCCTCTCACCTTGACGAGCCATCACCCCAGCCATGGCCATCGCCGATAGCGTATCGAGATTAGGATGAGCCATCGCCCGCCGCGCGGCCTCAAGCGCATCCATGGGGCGCGATAAATATTCCGACAAAAGCGCCGATTGCGTCCAAAACGCCGGTGGCCATTCGTCCTTTAAGGGCATTTGCAATTCTTTAAGCCGCGTCAGACCAGCATCCCCTTGATCTTGCAAGGCCAAAGCCCAAGCGCCCATCACCACCCCCATGGGTTGCGTCGCGCTGTCTTCAAGCAACCCATCGGCCACCACCAAGGCTCCGGACCAATCTTGCGCATCAAACGCAAGAATGAGCGCCGGCTCACTGCCATAAGCCAAAAACTGCCCGCTTTGTTGGGCGCGGCTGGCAAGAGCGGCGGCGTGATCGATATTGCCCTCGATGTAATGCGCCCGAAAACTCATCTCCAGCAAGTCCATATTATCAGGATCAGTCAGCAGGACATGGGTAAATTGGTCTGCCGCCAAGCCCATATCCGAATCGCGGCTGGCGCGTTGAGCCAATAAGAATGCCGAGGCTGGCGATGGTGATGAGCCGGGGATAAACGCGGTCGGTTGCGCGTCATCTGTATCCGTCGTGAGGGGCGACGGCGTAAGCGGTAAATGAGCCGTAGGGGCATCAAGGCTCTGGCATCCCGCAAGAAACGCCAAAAGCATCACAGGGAGCATCACCCGAAAAACCTGAAAATATTTGACCACCACGCGCAAAGCCCCTGTCCTTTCCTGTTCACACTATGACGGATAGGACAGGGGCTGTCATGATTAAAGTCTCAGGGGTTAAACTCTTAGCAAAACCTCAGCGTTACATATTTGGATAGGCTGGCCCGCCACCGCCTTCTGGCGTGACCCAAGTGATGTTTTGGGTGGGGTCCTTAATGTCACAGGTTTTGCAATGCACACAGTTTTGCGCGTTGATTTGCAAACGAGGGTTAGAGCCATCATCATCGCGGATGATTTCGTAAACCCCGGCGGGGCAATAACGCTGTTCTGGCGCGTCGTAAATCGCAAGGTTATGTTCAACCGGCACAGACGCGTCTTTCAAGGTCAAATGCGCGGGCTGATTTTCATTGTGATTCGTTCCCGACAGATAAACCGATGAATTGCGATCAAAACTGACCACGCCATCAGGCTTAGGGTAGTCAATTTTCGGCATTTCCGCCGCTGGTTTCAGCGCGGTGTGATCAGCATGGTGATGGAAAGTCCAAGGCGCTTTGCCGCGGAAGAGGTAAGTGTCCAGCCCCGCATAAGCCATCCCCAGCCACAGGCCTTTGTGGAAGCCCGGGCGAATATTGCGCACCCGATAGAGTTCATCCCACAGCCATGATTGCTCGATCTTTTCGCCATAAGTCTGTGGTTCAGCGCTAGCAGAAGCTTCGCCCGTGATCACTTCAAACACGGCTTCGGCGGCCAGCATACCGGATTTCATCGACGTATGGGTGCCTTTAATCTTAGGCACATTGAGGAAGCCAGCGGTGCAGCCCACCAAACATCCCCCGGGGAAGGTCAATTTCGGGATCGATTGGAACCCGCCTTCGTTCAGCGCCCTTGCGCCATAGGATACGCGGCGGCCGCCTTCAAACACATCGCGGACTTTTGGATGGGTTTTGAAGCGTTGAAATTCTTCAAACGGCGACAGATGCGGGTTTTGGTAATCAAGACCGATGACATAACCCACCGCCACTTGATTGCCGTTGAGGTGATAAAGGA
>CAJXME010000009.1 GCA_913056245.1 uncultured Alphaproteobacteria bacterium
GTCGAAAGCAGGACCGGTCGCCCACGAGATATTGCCGACGTAGCACTCGCTCAAGCCGCCTTCAACATAGTCTTCAGTTGCCGGCGTACCGTCTGGTGCTGGAGCCCACTTGGAGTGGTCGAGTTTTTCTAGCAGACCTTCGTCACAGCCGCGAATAGCGTCTTGTGGCGTGAAGTCAACGATGTCCCACTGGACGTTGCCAGCTTCGACCTGGGTACGAATTTCAGCCAAACCACCGTTGTAGTCGACGATGTTGAATTCCTGGCCGGTTTTCGCCTTGTAAGGCTCGATACAAGCTTTGACCTGGGAAGCGGTGTAAGCACCACCCCAAGATACAACATTGACGTCAGCAATCGCTGAGCCAGTCAATGAAACAGACACAAGCGCTGCAGACGCCAGTGCAATTTTACTGGTAATGTTCAAGATCATTTCTCCCAATCTTTAACTAGTTAAACGGATTATTTTGTCCGAATTGATTTTATCACAACAATTGAAGAGAAATCTGTCAAGGTTTTAGCCGAATACCTCATGTTTCAGATGCCTGGAAGCGGATAGGACGCCGGCAATCGCGAATTGTTAAGAAAAACCCAATCTTTTTCTTCAATATCGAGCCAAGCTTCCACCGCGGCGGTGGCAATCACGCTGATCGTGCCATTGTCTTCATCGACGACATTCTGGCCGCCTTGAACCACGCGAACTTCAGCCTTACCGCGTGGCAGATCAGCCGCCACGGCATCCGCATCGACTTGATCAGGCTTTTGCACCCCAATCGTGACATGAACACGCATATCCGCATGGTCATAGCCCAAAGAGCGAAATAAAATCAGCGAGGAATGATGCAAAGCATCTTGCACCGCGCGGCGGGCGGCTTTGGTGTAATCCTCACCATAAAGATCATTGCCCGCCCCCATTTCAAGGATCATCCGCTTCATGGCTATTCTCCCCCTTGCGATTGATGCCCTGAGGCGGCCGGTTCCATATCAAAGGATACGACAATCGCCGCATGAGCGATCACCGTGACGCCATCGCCGCTTGGCTTTTCAACATCAAGCCCTCCTTGAGACGCGGTGACAGAGACCTGCCCATAAGGAAAGACTTGAGCAATCCTTTGCCGATCCACAGCATCAGGGTTCTGAACGGCGATATCGACATCAATGATCATCGAGTCTTTCGGAAAACCAAAAGCATCCGCCATGCTAAGGGCGTTATGCCATAACGCGTTTTCGACAGCGCGCAGACCCGCTTTCGTATAATCCTGATTGCGCAGAGATGATCCCATGCCCAATTCCATGGCGACACGCTTTTTGGCCATTCCCGTTTCCTTTCCAATTGACAGGCTTCATTGGACATCAAATGATAAAGCATATGCAATAAAAATCAGGAGCTTTGCCCATGCTTTCCATTGATTTTGATCATCGCCCCCAAGGCGTTGAGCCTTTGGCGACAGAACCGACGTTTCACCCCGGGCGTCATCTGGCCTTGGAAAAACCGAAAGAGATCATCTCCCTGACTGAATTTGGCTATTCGGCGGAAGAGATTGCCGCCTGCCCTTCGGATTTTGCCGCCACCGATATTTTCCGCATCTTGAGCGATGAAGGGGCGGCTTGCCTCTATGAGGTGTGCAAACAACTCGAAGCCTTCACCACCAGCAACCCGCGCATCCAACGGAATATGCGCGGCGGGGTTTATCGTTCGAAATTTCTTCGCGATCTATGCTTAAGCCCTGATATCACCGCGTTTATATCGGAGATTTGCGGGGTGGAATTGCTGCCCCATACCATCCCCCATCAAATGGGTCATCTGAATTACGCGCCTGATAAAATTGGGGACAATGTCGATAAATGGCATGTCGATACCCTGCGTTATGATTATGTAATGTTTGTGACTGACCCCAAGAAAAATCAAGGCGGGGCGTTTCAATATTATCGCGGCACTAAGCAGGAAGTCGCCGCCTTGCATAAATCGGGCAAGCCGCTTGATCCCGCAAAAGTGGTCAGCCCCACCATGCCCGGGCCGGGCTACGCCATCATGCAACAGGGCAATATGGTGGTGCATCAGGCCAAAGGGCTGACGGCGCCGGGGGAACGCATCACCATGGTCAATGGCTATATTCCGAAAGACCCGCATTTCCCGGACTTTACCCGCTATGATCAATTGCGCTTTGCCGATCCGGAAGAGGTGGTAACCGCTGAATACAGTCGTCATATCGCCATCCAAGGTCAACGGATGCTGGATGATGTGTTTGGCAAAGATGGGTTTTCATCCAATCGTTATGGATATGCCGATCGCCTCGAAGCGGTGGCGGCGATGCTGACCGGCGCGGCTCAACAAATCCGTGAAAGCGATAGCGAAACGCTCGAACATTTCGGGGATTAGTTTTTGCTGAAATAACGTCGCGGTGATCACCGCCGTTAATCCAAACAAAAAAAACGCCACCCAAAAGGATGGCGTTTTTGAATATAGGAATTGTCCTGAAAGGGTTGAGTTTAACGCTTCGAGAACTGGAAGCTGCGGCGGGCTTTCGCCTTACCGTATTTCTTACGTTCCACGACACGGCTGTCACGGGTGAGGAAGCCGCCGGCTTTCAACACGGGGCGCAGGCCGGGCTCAAAGCGGATCATCGCATGGGAAATCCCATGACGCACCGCGCCAGCCTGACCTGAAAGACCGCCGCCTTTTACCGTGGCAATCACGTCAAATTCGCCAGCGCGACCCGCGGTTTCAAAAGGCTGGTTGAGCAGCATTTGAAGCACAGGGCGGGTGAAGTAATCGGCGACATTCTTGCCGTTCACCGTGATCTGACCCGTGCCGCGCTTAACCCAAACGCGCGCCGATGAATCTTTCCGGCGACCCGTCGCGTAGGAACGGCCGAGGCTGTCGATCTTTGGTTCAACTGGGGCAGCGTCAACTTCTGCACCAGCATTGTCAGCAATAGCGCCGAGCGCGGCCATGCCATCATTGGTGTTTTCAACTGTTTCTGTTTCGTTGCTCATCGGAATTACCTCGCCGTGTTCTTCGCGTTCATGGCCGCGACGTCAAGAGTTGCGGGCTGCTGGGCTTCATGGGGATGGCTTTCGCCAGCATAGACATGCAAATGCTTCATGCAACGGCGACCGAGCGGACCACGAGGGATCATGCGTTCTACCGCTTTGATCAGAACACGTTCAGGATGCTGACCGTCCAAAATCTTTTCAGCGGTGCGGGATTTGATGCCGCCGGGGTAGCCCGTGTGCCAATAGTAAGTCTTGGCGCTACGCTTATTGCCCTTCAACAAGACTTTTTCAGCGTTGATGACAATAACATTGTCGCCGCAATCCATGTGAGGGGTGTAACTTGGCTTGTGCTTGCCGCGCAAGCGGTTGGCGATGATCGATGCGACACGGCCTAAAACCAGTCCGTTAGCATCAATGACACACCAGCCTTTTTCAATATCGGCAGGGGTTGCCGTAAAAGTTTTATGTTGTGACATCAGTCTATCCTTCAATAAGACCTAATTAATTAGGAATCGAATCAAATAAGGGTGCTCTCGATGAGCGGATTTGGCTTTATACATAGCCCACCCTTGGCGGTCAAGCGTAATATTTCACGCTATTCATAAATTAATCAATAATTTCAATAGCCTAAAAATACGGTATTATTTTACCACAAGTCTTTTAAAGGAAAACGCAAGGCGTTAAGGCTTATTGCACATATTCCGCCATTTGTTTACAAGTAAGAGAAGCGTTTGGAGCAATGAAATGATCATCCTGATCGACAATTACGATAGTTTTACTTGGAATCTCTGGCACTTCCTGTCGGATTTGGGCGCGGAAGTGGTCACCATTCGCAACGATGCGCATAGCCCTGAAGAAATCATGGCCATGAAGCCTGAAGCGTTGGTGATTTCGCCTGGGCCTTGCACGCCTCAAGACGCGGGGATTTGTATAGATTTGATCAAACGCGCCGCCGGTCACCTGCCCATCATGGGCGTCTGCCTTGGTTATCAGGCCATTGGCATGGCTTTTGGCGCGACATTGAAACGGATTGATCCGCCCGTCCATGGCAAATTATCGATGATCAAGCACAATGATAAAGGGATGATGGCGGGATGCGCTAATCCTGTGGCGGTGACGCGCTATCATTCGCTGATCCTTGATCGCGATAGCCTTCCAGACGACCTTGAGATTACCGCTGAGACCGAAAGCGGCATTGTCATGGGCATCCAACACCGCGACTTGCCCATCCAAGGCGTGCTTTTCCATCCTGAAAGCATCGCTTCCGTCAATGGCTATCGGATGCTGGCTAATTTTCTCGATCTGGCGGGGGTCGCGCCCTTGTCCAACAGCAAATTGGCCGCTTTAGAAGACCATACCCTCAATTTGGCTGAGCGGTATCCTGATCATATTCACGCGTAACGAGTTGATTGATGTCTCAAGACCTAAAACCTTTGATTAAATCCATCGCGGAAGGCGACGCCCTTAACCGCGCAGAGATGGAAACCTGCTTTGATACCATCCTCGAAGGCGACGCCTCCCCCGTTCAGATGGCGGCGTTTATCACCGCGCTCAAAATGAAAGGGGAAACCCCCTTTGATATCGCTGCGGGCGCAAGCGTATTGCGCCGCCGGGCGGTCACCATTTCCGCCGATGACGCGGCGATGGATGTGGTGGGAACCGGCGGTGATGGCATTGGCACGTGGAATATTTCCAGCGCCACCGCTTTTGTCATGGCCGGGGCTGGCATCCCTGTCGCCAAACATGGCAACCGCGCCATTTCTTCGAAAAGTGGGGCGGCTGATGTGCTGTCATCGCTGGGCATTCATTTAGACGCTGAGATGGGCTTGGTGCAACGCGCTTTGAATGAAGCGGGCATTTGCTTTTTGATGGCGCCGCGCCACCACGCGGCGATGCGTCATGTGGGGCCGACCCGCGCCGAACTGGGCTACCGCACGATCTTTAATATGCTAGGCCCTTTGTCGAACCCCGCGCTGGTCAAGCGGATCATGGTTGGGGTTTTCGATCGCCAATGGTTGAGGCCATTTGCCGAAGCGCTCCATGATCTCGGCACGACCCACGCACTGGTGGTGCATGGCCGCGATGGGCTTGATGAAGTCACCACCACCACCGCGACCGATGCGGTCTTGGTCCGCCATGGCGCGATCACGGAAATGACCATCTCGCCGGAAGATATTGGCTTGCCTATAGCCAAGACCGACGATTTGATAGGCGGCACGCCCGATGAAAACGCGAAGGCCTTGCGCGGCTTGCTTGAAGGTCAAGCCTCGGCTTATCGTGACATTGTGATTTTGAACGCGGCGGCGGCGTTGTTTGGCGGCGGTCATGCCGACAGCCTGAGTGATGGCACGGCAAAAGCCGTCCAGTCGCTCGATAGCGGCGCGGCTTTGGCGAAACTCGATCAACTGGTCGCAATCACGAACGAAAAGGCTTAACCATGGTTGATGTGCTGGCCAAAATTATCGACACAAAACGCGAGGAAGTCGCGGCCTTAAAGGCTTCTGCTCTGGCGGCTGATCTTGCAGCAATGGCAAGTGAACAATCGGCGCCGCGCGGCTTTGCCAAGGCGCTTGATGCCGCCTCCCAAGACGGTTACGGGCTCATCGCCGAAGTCAAGAAAGCCTCGCCATCGAAAGGTTTGATCCGCGCTGATTTTGACCCTGAAGCCATTGCCCGCGCCTATCAAGCGGGGGGCGCGACTTGCCTTTCCGTGCTGACCGATCGCGACTATTTCCAAGGGCATATGGATTATATGATAGCGGCGCGCGCGGCGGTATCCCTGCCGGTTCTCCGCAAAGATTTTATGATCGATCCTCTGCAAATCACCGAAGCCCGTGCCTTTGGTGCGGATGCCATCTTGATCATCATGGCCGCGGTGGATGATGCGCTGGCCCTCGAATTGGAAGACGCGGCTTTTGCCCTTGGGATGGATGTGTTGGTGGAAATCCATGACGCCGAAGAATTGGATCGCGCCAAAGCGCTTAAATCCCCGCTTCTTGGGATCAATAACCGCAATTTGAAAACCATGGAAACGAGCCTGACCACCGCTGAAACCTTGCTCCAAGATTTCCCCCAAGGGCGGATCGCGGTTGCCGAAAGCGGCTTATTCACCACCGATGATTTGGCGCGTATGGCCAAGCATCACGCGCGGTGTTTTCTCATCGGGGAATCCTTGATGCGGCAGGAAGATGTCGAAGCCGCCACCGCATCGATCTTAAGCAACCCTCTGCCAAAGGTGGCGTAATGGCTGAATTCACCCATTTCAATGATGCTGGCGACCCTCATATGGTCGATGTTGGCGGCAAAACCATCACCACCCGGCGAGCGGTTGCCCATGGTGTTGTGAGTATGGCGGCGGAAACCCTCGCCATGATCCGCGATGGCGGGCATAAAAAGGGCGGTGTGCTCCAAGTCGCGCAACTGGCCGGGATCATGGGCGCGAAAAAAACGCCTGACCTCATCCCTCTTTGCCATCCCTTGAGCCTTAATCACGTCAGCGTTGATATTGCCTTGACCGAAACGGGGCTGGAAATCACCGCTGAATGCCGCCTTGATGGCAAGACAGGCGTTGAAATGGAAGCGCTCACCGCGGTCTCTGTCGCCGCGCTCACGGTCTATGATATGTGCAAGGCCGTGGATAAGGCGATGATTATTGGCCCCATCAAATTGATCCATAAATCCGGCGGCAAATCTGGCACTTTTAATGCGGGTCAGTAATTGATGACGCCGCGCCCTCCCCTTTTATCGGTTGATGACGCGCTCGATCAAATCATCAAGGCTGTCTCGACCATGCCTTCGGAGCGTATCGCGGTTGAGGCCGCGCTAGGCCATGTGCTGGCGGCGGATATCAACGCCAATCTCAGCCATCCTCCCGCCGATGTTTCCGCCATGGATGGCTATGCTGTTCATTCATCGCATCTATCGTCGACGCCGAAAAAACTCACTGTTATAGGTGAAAGCGCCGCGGGGCATCCCTTTAATGGAGTTTTGGGTGCGGATCAAGCGGTGCGCATCTTCACCGGCGCTTATGTCCCTCAAGGCGCGGATGCCATTGTCCTGCAAGAAGACACCAACCGCGACGGTGATGTGGTGACGATCCTTGAGCAACCCAAGCCCGAGCAATTTATTCGCAAAGCCGGGCAAGATTTCAGCCATGGTGATCTGATCGCATCAAAAGGCGCCACCCTTGATGCTAGACGGCTGGCCTTAATCGCGTCATCGGGTCATGGCACTGTGCCGACGCATTGCAAACCTGTGGTGGCGATCATCAGCACCGGCGATGAATTGGTGCGCCCGGGGTCTACGCCTAAAGACGGCCAAATCGTCAGCAGCAATGATCTTTTCTTGACGCATTTGATCACCAGCCTTGGGGCAACAGCGATGAATCTGGGGCAAATGGCCGATCAAGATGACGCGCTGACCAAGGCCTTTGACCAAGCCAAATCGGCTGATCTGATTGTCACTTCAGGCGGCGCATCTGTTGGCAATCATGATGGCGTGGCGCGTCATATGAACGAAAGCGGCGGCCTTGCGTTTTGGCGTATTGCGATGCGCCCGGGCAAGCCGCTGATCTTTGGCCAAATTGATCAAACCCCGATGCTGGGGCTGCCGGGCAATCCTGTTTCCACCGGCGTTTGCGCGATGATCTTTGTGGCGGCGGCGATCCGAAAAATGCTGGGGCAAGACCCGTTGCCCAAACCTTCACACGCCAAACTCCTCGCGCCTCTTGGTGAAAACGACCGGCGGCAAGATTATTTGCGCGCGCGCATCCATGTCGATGATCAGGGACAAACCTGGGCCGAAGCCTTTAATAAGCAGGATTCCGGCATGCTGAAAACGTTTGCGGATGCTGATGGGCTTATCATTCGCCCGCCACACGCCCCTCCCGCGGAGGCTGGCACCCCTGTACCAGTGCTATTGCTGCCGCGCTAATTCCAAAGATCAATCTTGTCTTTTGCCTCTTCACTTGATTTTTACCAAGAATAAAGATAGAACAGAACAAGATCATTATGTGAAGATCAACACAAACCCGCGAGGTTCACCATGTTGACCCAACAGCAAAAGCATATGCTAACCGTGCTGATCGATCATTTCAGCAATCACGACGTGCCGCCAAGTTTCGAAGAATTATGCACCACCATGAATCTGAAATCGAAATCAGGCATTCATCGTCTGCTGTCTGGCTTGGAAGAACGCGGCTATATTCGCCGCTTGCCCAACCGCGCGCGGGCGATTGAAGTGCTGAAATATCCTGATGGTAGCCCTAAAACCGATCGCACCCTTGTGGATCACCCCAGCAAGGCTCAACCGCAACCATACCAAGACGACCCCCAGCCCCAAGCCAGCGTGCCTTTGCTTGGTAAAATCGCGGCGGGAACACCAATCGCGGCTATCTCTAACCCCATGGATGAGATCAGTTTGCCGCCGCATATGATTGGGCGTGGGGAGTTCTACGCGCTTGAAATTGAGGGCGATTCTATGATTGATGCGGGTATTTTTGACGGTGATACCGTGATCATCCAACGCCAAGACACCGCGCAATCCGGCGATATCGTTGTGGCCTTGATCGATGATGAAGAAGCCACGTTGAAACGGCTTCGCAAAAAGGGCAAGAGCATCGCGCTTGAACCCGCCAATGCGCTTTACGAAACCCGCATCTTCGGGCCAGACCGTGTGCGCATCCAAGGACGACTCGCGGGATTGATCCGCGAATATTAAATTTGCATCCGTCGCAATCTCTTATGGTGGTTGGCGATTATGGTGATTGAACAAATTGAGCGGCAAACCCTTCCCCGCCAAAGATCATCACCCCGCCTTTGGCCATGATATCGTCTTTGGTGATCAGCATTGACGCGGCGCAAGGATAAAGCGGCGGCTCAAGCGCTAGGATGAGATCAGCCTCTCTACAAGCGGGGGTAAAGCCCTTCCGCCGCCACACCATCGCCGCCTTCTGCCCATCCTTGAGGGTGAGGATGTGATAGCCGGAGCCGCATTCTGCGCAAGGGCGATCCCCCAGATATTCGCCTTCGCTGACCCCAAACGGTTTTAAGATAATCCCTTTGGTGAAATCATTGACCTGCCGACGGCTCCAATAGACTTGCGAATCCTCCCCATAAAACGCCGCGATGGGGCGTTGATGAAGCGATGAAAAGACGGCAATCGGCACGGGCGTCATCGCCCATATCACCACGCCAGTCATCAAGCTGAACAAGGATAAAAGCCGCCAACGCCCCCATAAACAATGCGGCATGATCAGGCTGGCGGTGAAGAAGATCAACACCAAGGCTGATGGCGGCGGCAAGGCTATTTTTGAAAAGGGTTGGCTGGCCGCGTAACCCGCGATCAGATTAAGCCCATCAAGCCCCCAACCCATCACCGTCAGTGGCAATGCCTCAAGACCTAGCGGCATCAAAAGCAAAGCCGCCGCGCCAAAGGGGATCACCACGACCCCCATCAACGGCATCCCCGCCAAATTGGCGAGAAGAGACCAAAAAGTGGTCACGCCAAAATGATGCAAAACAAAGGGCGCTGACGCCAATGACGCCAATAAAGACGCCACGATGATACCGCCAAGATAGCGGGCTATTTTCGGCCATGATGACACAAAGCCACGATGCCGCGACAAAACCATCCACCCTGCCACCAAGGCATAAACCGCGGCAAAGGACATCTGAAACGCGGGATGCGTCAAACTATGGGGGGAAATGGCGAGAATACCGATGGCAACCAGCGCGACATTATAAAGGGTCACGCCTCGGCGGCTTAAAAGAATCGCCATCATGACTAAGGCGAGCATTGAAAACGCCCGCACCGCGCTGATCGGCTGGCCTGAGATCATCAAATAAAAGAAGCCAAAGGGCATGGCCGCTACGGTTGCTATTTTCAGCGATGGGTAACGCGAGGAAAAATGCGAGAATAACGCTAACCCGCCACGGATCAGCGCCACAACGCTCCCCCAGAACAACGCCATATGCAAACCAGAGATCGCAAGCAAATGCGCTAGTCCTGACGCGCGGAACTCTTCGCGTAATTGCGGTGCGATCCCGCCTCTTAACCCCACAATCACGGCTGATGCAATCGCCGCTTGATCTGGCGTCAAATGTTCAAAAAAACGTTGTTGGATTCCATGCCTTAAAAGCGACACCACATCGCCTTTTTGATGGTCAATGACGGTTATATTTTTAATGAAACCATGACCGGCATAATTTAGCCGTCTCGCATGGGCGGTGAAATCAAAAGACCCCGGCAAAAGGCGCGGCAAAGGACGGTTGATTTGCGCATCCCCCTGAATGCGATCCCCCGGCTTAAGCGGAGTAGAACCTTTGGCGGTGATCAACCGAAGATCAGCCCAAGATTTGCCTTGCCAATATTTTGAAGGCTCATCGGGATGAAGGCGTATGCGTTGGCGGTTATTCGTCATCACCTCCGCCATCACAACACGCCCCGTTATGGAGGTTTCTTGGGGAACAATGGCAATATCATCTTGAGGGCGGTGGAATCCTTCGAGGCCAATCCCAAAGGTCAACATGACAACCACCATCATCACACGGCCGGCAAAGACGCGTCCTTTTTCAACGCACCACCACCACAAGCCAAGGCTGGTTGTCATCATGAGGATCATCCCCACCGCGAAATGTCGATTTTGCAGGGACGAATCAATCGTCATGCCCAATGCAATGCCCAACATCAACAACCCCGTCAAGATCACGCTCAATTGTGAGGGTTTGAAGGATGCTGCTGCTTCTTCGGATGATGTTATTGTCCCCAAAGGTGACTTCATGCTAAACCTTCTCCATACCCTTAGCCCGTACCCCCTAACCCCTAACCCATACCCCTAGTATGCTTGAAAAAGGTTAATAATTTATGAGTGTGATCACACGATTTGCCCCATCCCCCACCGGCTATCTTCATATTGGCGGCGCGCGCACGGCGTTGTTTAACTATCTCTTTGCGCGTCACCATGGGGGCCGCTACCTTTTGCGGATTGAAGACACCGATCACGAACGCTCCACCAAAGATGCGATTGATGCGATCCATGACGGGCTGAACTGGCTGGGTCTTGCGGGTGATGGCGAAGCGGTGAGCCAATCGTCACGCGCCGACCGTCATGTCGAGGTGGCCCAGCAATTGCTGGAGGCGGGCCATGCCTATCGCTGTTACCTGACCCCTGACGAATTGACCGCGATGCGCGAGGAAGCGCGGGCGACAGGCCAAAAAATCATCAGCCCATGGCGTGACGCTGACCCGCAATCCGCCCCTGACCAGCCCTTTACCGTTCGCCTCAAAATGCCTCTTGATGGCAGCACCACCATTGCCGACCAAGTCCAAGGCGATGTCACAGTTCAGCACGCCACGCTTGATGATCTAGTGATGCTGCGCGGCGATGGCAGCCCAACCTATATGCTGGCGGTGGTGGTCGACGATCACGACATGGGGGTGACTCATGTCATTCGCGGCGATGATCACCTCAACAACGCCTTTCGGCAGATGAAAATTATTGAAGCCATGGGCTGGCCGGTGCCGGTTTATGCGCATATCCCGCTGATCCATGGCGCCGATGGGGCGAAATTATCGAAACGGCATGGCGCGCTCTCCGCCACCGCCTATCGCGACATGGGGTATATGCCTGAAGCCATGTGCAATTATTTGCTTCGCCTTGGCTGGAGTCATGGTGATGATGAGATCATCAACCGAGAGCAAGCCATTGAATGGTTTGACTTGAAAGGGATCGGTAAATCACCGGCTCGATTTGACACGGATAAATTGACCGCCATCAACAGCCATTACATCCGCGCCCTGCCCCCTGAAGACCTCGCCGCGTTGATGCTTGATGGTCAAGACGCATCCCCCTCTATCGTCAAACGATTGGTTGCCCTCGCGCCAGCATTCGCCGAACGCGCGCATCATCTTGGTGATTTGCCCGCGATGGCGCGATTTGCCGCCTCCAATTATCTGCCTGCTGTGGAAGACGATGCGCAAGCGTTGCTTGATGCTGACGCTTGTCTTCGGTTGCAAAAATTAGCGCAAGATTTGCCCGATGATGATTTATCGCCTGACGCGTTCAAAGCCTTTTTGGGGCAATGGCTTGAGGGGGAAGGCTTGAAGATGCGCGATATCGGCCCTTGCCTTCGCGCGGCTGTCACAGGAATGAAACAAACGCCTGATATTATCCTCATATGCTCAAGTCTGGGAATGGAGAATGTGAAGGCTCGAATCGCTGGCAATTGCAAAAATTGAATAAAAGCGCTATAAAGGGGTGTCCCCCTAATCATGGCAAAAGCCTGATTAACCTTTAATTTCAAGGAATGAAGACCATGGCCGACCGCCAGAACTCAAACTCTTTTACGCTAACCAACAATAAAACGGGAGAAAGCGTCGAATTTCCTATTCTTGATGGCAGCGTAGGGCCAAGCGTCATTGACGTCCGCAACCTCTATGCTCAAACCGGTCATTTTACCTTTGATCCCGGCTTTGGTGTGACGGGGTCGTGTAAGTCTGCCCTCACCTTCATCGATGGCGATGAAGGCAAATTGATGCATGGCGGCTATTCGATTGATGAATTGGCGGAAAAGAGTGATTTCCTTGAAGTGGCTTATCTGCTCCTCAATGGCGAATTGCCAAATAAAGAGCAAAAAGCCGAATTTGATTACGCCATCACGCATCACACGATGGTTCATGAGCAATTGCTGACCTTCTTCCGTGGCTTCCGGCGCGACGCCCACCCCATGGCTATTCTTTGTGGGGTGACCGGCGCGCTTTCAGCCTTCTATCATGATTCCACCGATATCAATGACCCCGTCCAGCAAATGGTGGCATCACGCCGCTTGATTGCTAAAATGCCGACCTTGGCGGCGATGGCGTTCAAATATTCCATGGGTCAGCCCTTTAATTATCCGCGCAATGATTTGAATTATGCGGAAAACTTCCTGCATATGTGCTTTGCCGTTCCAACCGAAGAATATGTGGTTGATCCCGTGCTGGCCGATGCCATGGATAAAATCTTGATCCTCCACG
>CAJXME010000010.1 GCA_913056245.1 uncultured Alphaproteobacteria bacterium
TATTACGGCGCGGATTGCCCCGTGGTTGTCGCCTATCGGGTGGGTTGGCCCGATCAGGAATTTCTTTATGGCACTCTAAGCGATATTCGCAGCAAGGTCATGAAAGCCAAGATCACGCGCACCGCCCTGATTTTTATTGGTCCGGCGCTATCGGAGGTGGGCGGTTTTCGCGACTCCGCGCTTTATGATAAAAATCACGTTCATGTCTTGCGCACCAAACGCGGCAATCAAGACGAGCGCGAGGTTTAATTTCTTTTGCTTAAGACGCGGCGATGATATGGGCGTAAGACCCCGCGATGCGGCCTTGAACCAAGCCGATATCCCCTAAGTCATTTCCATCTTTGTCGCGGGCGTTAAAGAGCGGCTGGCCTTTGGCGGATGTCGCCGTGGTGAAATGAAACTCATGGCCTTTCATCTGCTCCGGCCAAAACGGCAAAGCGGTATTGATTTGCGTCAAATGCCGATAGCCCAAGACTCGTTTGGGATGGGCAAAACTGGTTTCAAGATCAAGCAAGCCAAGCATCGGCGCGGGTTGACCCTTAGCGTCGATGATGCTCTTTCCCAGCACCATATACCCCCCGCATTCGCCATAGATCGGGGTGTTGCGCTCTGCTGCGTCCGCCATGGCCTTTCGGAAATTGCGGGCGGCGGTTAGCGCGTCGAGATGCAATTCGGGATAGCCGCCCGGCAGGAAAATGAAATCCGCCTCTGGATGCGGCGTTTCATCGGCGAGGGGGGAGAAAACCTGAACCTCTACCCCTTGGCGTTGCCAGCCTTGCAAGAGATGGGCGTAAGCAAAACCAAAGGCCGCGTCATAAGCCACCGCGACCCGTTGGCCGGGGGGCGGCAGGGCTTCTGTCGGATGAGGCGGCGGCGTCATGGGCTTGGCGGCGGCGGTGATACCGGCGAGGTCAAGGCCTTCGGCCATCATCTGACCGGCGATTTCTAAGAGGCGGTCCAATTCCCCTTGGGCGGCGAGATCGAAACTTTGAACCAGCCCCAAATGCCGTGAGGGCATATTGATATCATCTCGGTTGAAGAGCCGCCCCATGACGGGAATCCCAAGATCAGCGCAATGTTGAGCGATGAGATCACCATGGCGGGCGCTGCTCAAGCGGTTCAGGATCACCCCCGCAAGATCAATGCTGTCTTTTGCCAAGCGTTCTTTTAAGGCGGCGGCGAGCGCGCCCGTGGTTTCCGCTTGCCCCCGGCAATCCATCACCAAGATGAGAGGCAAATGAAGATGCTGGGCAAGGCTGACCGCTGATCCGGCCCCGCCATCGTAAAGCCCCATCACACCTTCGATCACCAGCAGATCGCCCGGTTGCGCCGCCGCCAGATGGGTTAGCATCGCGGGCGTCATGGCAAAACCATCGAGATTAACCGAGACTTGGCCAGAAGCCGCTTCGTGAAAGCCGGGGTCAATGTAATCGGGGCCAGTCTTGGCGGCAGAAACGGCGATGGATTGGTTTTTCAACGCCCGCAACAAGCCAAGGGTGGTGAGGGTTTTGCCGGTGGATGATGCCAGCCCCGTGATGATAACACCGGCTTTTGACATCAAGCGCTGTCCTTGTTGTCGCCTCGTTTTAAGGGGTCAAGGTCGCGCGGCGCGATGCCGTTCATCTGCCCCATCCAATCGAGGCATTGCCGCATCAGCACCACATCGCCGACGCAAATGATGGCGGGCGGCTCAATCCCCTGATCCATCACATCATGGGGAGCATTGGCCAGCGTGGTTTCCAAGACGTCCATTTTCGACCAAGTGGCGTTGCTGACCACCGCCACGGGTTCAGACGGGTTGCGGCCCGCTTCGATTAAATTGGCGCAAATTTCTGGCAGGTGTTTGATCGCCATATACATGACGATGACTTGGCTGCCCTCGGCGATGCCCTTCCAATTAAGAGCGGTGGGGGCAGCGCCCGTGCGGTCATGCCCCGTCAGGAAAGTCACGGCTTGATTGACGTCGCGGTGTGTGACAGGAATACCCGCATAGGCCAAACCGCCGATGCCCGCGGAAATCCCGGGGATGATTCGGATCGGCACGCCCGCTTGGATCAGCACTTGAGCTTCTTCACCGCCGCGGCCAAAGACAAAAGGGTCGCCCCCTTTGAGCCGAAGCACACGTTTGTTTTGCTGGGTTAATTCGATCAGGCGCAGGGTAATATCACGCTGTTTCGGGGAAGGCTTGCCGCCACGCTTGCCGGCGTATTCGATGCTGGCGTCAGGGTTCGCCCAATCCAGAATCCGAGGATCAATCAAGGCGTCGTAAACAATCACATCGGCTTGTTTCAGCGCGTTGAGCGTATGCAAAGTGATCAGCCCGGGATCACCAGGACCAGCGCCCGCCAGCCACACCCAACCCGGCTCAAATACAGGCCAACCTTGCGCATTTGATGCGGCGCCCGATGAAGCATTTGGCATGGGCGGCAACCCGTCATGCGCATCTGTTCGATGGTCTATTGGAGGCCGAGAGGTCATAGCGAAAGATGAATTCCTGTTTTGCTTCTGATTAAACTGTTCAATAATACCATGACTTCGCAAAGAATAGTCTTTATTTCATCCCTTGAGAGAAAGCGATCCGATCTTGGCGAGGATGATGAAAAAATATTGCTGATGGAACCCTATGGTTAAAACACTCACATCGTCATTGCGCTTTGGATGGACAACGGGGACTTGCGCCACCGCCGCCACCTATGGAGCATACATGGCTTTGGTCACGGGGGATTTTCCACAAACCGTCACCATTGATACGCCAAGCGGCAAATCAGCGAAATTAACCCTGTCTTTCACCGCGATAGAGGGTCAATCGGCCAGCGCAGGGGTGATCAAAGACGCGGGCGATGACCCTGACGTCACCCATGGCGCTGAGATTCGCGCGACGGTTGAGCGCGGGGTTGAGGGAAGCGGCGTTGTCTTCCAAGGGGGGGAAGGCGTTGGATTGGTGACCAAGCCCGGCCTGCCCATCGATGTGGGGGAGCCGGCGATCAACCCTGTGCCGCGGCAAATGATGCGCGATTGCATCGCCAATCTAGCAGCGGAAACCGGCGGCCCTCACGATGTGGTGATTCGGATTTCAGTGCCGACAGGTCAGGCTTTGGCGGAAAAGACTTGGAATCCAAGATTAGGCATTGAAGGCGGAATTTCGATCCTTGGCACGACAGGCGTGGTGCGCCCGTTTTCCTGTTCGGCGTGGATTGCGTCGATTCATCGCGGAATTGATGTTGCCCGCGCCAATGGCCTTGATCATGTGGCGGGATCAACGGGGGCAACTTCGGAACAAGCCTTTCAAGCGCGCTATAATTTGCCGCCGATCGCGCTTCTCGATATGGGGGATTTCATCGGCGGCTTGCTCAAATATCTGCGGCGGAATCCGGTGAAGCGAATGACCATCGCGGGCGGCTTTGCCAAGATGGTGAAATTGGCGCAAGGCCATGGCGATTTGCATTCCGCGCGCAGCCAGATTGACTTTGCGGCGCTAGCGGAACTGGCGCAGATGGCGGGGATGAACCCTGATGACGTGATGACGGCCAATTCCGCGCTTGATGTTCTGCAAAAAGCCAATCCTCAGCAAGCCGAAGGGTTGAGCCAATTGGTGGCGGAACGCGCGTTGACGCAAGCGCGGTTGATCCTGCGCCAAGAGGCGGTTCAACTTGATCTCATGATTGTCAGCCGCGATGGCCAGATTTTGGCGGAGGCGTTTTGATGTCGTCTCCATCGCCCCATCATCAAATCTTATTGCTTGGCGGCACGGCAGAAGCGCGAAAGATTGCCGAAGCATTGGCGGCTCGCGACGATGTCTCCGCGGTCTTGTCCTTGGCGGGTGTTTTGAGTCAGCCGCCGAAATTGGCCTTGCCGCTTCGGATTGGCGGCTTTGGCGGCATCGCTGGCTTGGTTCAATACATCCAAGATCATGGCATCACGACGGTGATCGATGCCACGCATCCCTATGCCGCGCAAATGTCAGCGCATGCGGTGGCGGCTTGTGATCAAACAGGGGCACGGCGGCTGACGCTTTGGCGTTCGCCGTGGCAATCCGAAGCGCGTGATGATTGGACGGAATTTGACGATTGGCCATCATTGATCGCGGCGATACCAGCAGGAGCGCGGGTGTTTCTCGCCGCCGGACAGGATGGCATGAGCGCCCTGCCGCCCCATTCTGATTTCACGGTGATTGCCCGGGCGCTGGCGCGTCCCAACGATTTGCCAGCGATGGTGACGCTGATCAAAGCCTTGCCGGGGAAAACCCCGCAAGAAGAAGCGGATTTATTCGCGCGCCATGGGATCAGCCATTTGATCTGCAAGAATTCCGGCGGGGAATCGAGCCGCGCCAAATTGCGCGCGGCGCGGGATTTGAACATGCCGGTGTTGATGATCAAACGCCCGCCACCGCCGCCACCGCCTTGTTACGAGACGCCAGAATTGCTGTTGGCCGCGCTCTGATTAAGGGCGGGTGATCGCGGCGACGGCCTCCGTCATTTGCGAAAGCGCTTGATGCAAATCATCGGTGGAAGACGCGTAGGAAATGCGGAAATGCCCATCGGCGGCAAAGCCGGTGCCCGGGATAATCGTGACATTCGCTGTGGTCAAAATATATTGGCAAAAATCGCGATCCGTGGCCAATACCGTGCCATCAGGGGTCGTGCCGCCGCGCAGGTCTTGCCAAGATGAAAACGTGTAAAACGCGCCTTCGGGCTTCGGCGTCATGATCCCATCCATGGCGTTGAGATAGCCCAGAACAAGATCGCGGCGGGTTTGAAAGGATTGCCGCCGGTCTTCCAGCAAATCTTGAGGGCCGGTCAAGGCGGCGATGGCGGCGGCTTGGGCGATGGTGCAGGTGCCGGACGTGCCTTGCGCTTGCACCTTTAGCATCGCGCTGATCAGGGCTTTGGGGCCGATGCCAAAGCCAATGCGCCAGCCCGTCATGGCATAAGCTTTCGAAACGCCATTGGTGATCAGCATTCGATCACGGTGATGAGCCAAGACATCCCATGCCGAGGCAAAGGCGATCCCATAGGTCAGGTGTTGGTAAATCTCATCGCTCATCAGCCAGCAATTGGGGAAATCATCAAGCACTTCGCCAATCTCGCTGAGTTTTTCAGCGGGCATCACCGCGCCAGATGGATTGCTAGGGGAATTGATCAAAAGCCATTTTGTTTTGGGCGTCATGGCGTCGCGCAAGGTTTGAATATTGACTTGAAAGCCATCTGCCGCTTGGGTTGGGACAATCACCACTTTAGCGCCGCAAAGGCGAATCATATCGGCGTAACTCGTCCAGAACGGCGCTGGCACCACCACTTCGTCACCGGGGTTGAGCGTCGCCATCAAGGCGTTGAAGATGGTGTATTTTGACCCCGATGACACCAGCACATGATCAGGCGTTGCGCTATCATAAAGACCCGCCACCGCCGCGCGCAATTCAGGCTTTCCTGCGATGGGCGGATATTGCGTGTCATGCTCGAGGATCGCTTTGATGGCGGCGTCATTGACGTGATCAGGGGTGTGGAAATCAGGCTCACCAATGCCCAAACTGATCACCTGATGACCTTCAGCGCGGCGCGCTCGCGCAGCTTCAGACATGATCACAATATCAGAAATGGCAACATCGCTGATGCGGTCAGCGGCTTGGAATGAAATAGACATGACACCCTCAATCGATAATAGCGTATTTGACCGAAATTCATTCTTCGGCGCAAGATTATCTTGCAAACCAAATGCGGTTGCTTGTGATGAACCTGCTGGATAAACCTTTTTTAATGGAATAGGATACATCATCATTTTGGAGAATCGATATATGCGATATCTACACACCATGGTTCGCGTCACCGATGTTGAGGCTTCGCTTCATTTCTGGTGCGATTTGATGGGGCTTGAAGAAGTCGAGCGCAAAGAAAGCCAAGAAGGGAAATTCACCTTGATCTTTTTGGCCGCCCCTGAAGACCGTGACGCCTTCATGCAAGGCCGCGCCCCGGCTTTGGAATTGACCTATAATTGGGATTCCGATGAGGTCTATACCGGCGGGCGTAATTTCGGCCATCTCGCTTATGAAGTCGATGATATTTACGCGACCTGCCAATATTTGCAGGATCATGGCGTGGTGATCAATCGCCCGCCTCGCGATGGCCGCATGGCGTTTGTGCGTTCGCCCGATGGAATTTCAATCGAGTTGCTGCAAAAAGGCGGCGCTCAAGAGTTGAAAGAACCTTGGGCATCCATGGGCAATACCGGCGAGTGGTAATACCGCTTCTCTAAAGAAAAATATGCTGTGCGGGTCACAGCGGCTGAAAGAATACCATGTTGAATTTTCTCGCATCGATTCCCCGCAATGTCTGGCTGTTGGTCATGGCACAGGGGCTTGGCATGACCACCCTCAATGTCAATATTATCGTTGTGGGGTTGGCGGGGCTGAGCATCGCGCCTGAACCTTGGCTCGCCACTTTGCCTTTGTCGATCCAGTTTATATCCTCGATGATGACCACCTTGCCCGCCTCGCTGGCCATGGGGCGTTTTGGCCGCCGGCCGGTGTTTATTTTTGGGATCATTATGACGACGCTTGGCATGTTGGGCCAAGGCTTTGCCGTGATCCATGGCGAGTTTCTGCTCTTTGTCGCGTCATCCTTCTTGGTAGGGGTGTCCCATGGCATCGGCCAATTTTACCGCTACGCCGCCGCCGATAATGTCGGCGATGATCAAAAATCCGTGGTGGTTTCTTTGGTTCTAGCGGGTGGGTTGATGGCGGCTTTCCTTGGCAGCACCATCGCGACAAAAACCCTCCATCTTGTGCCAGATGTGATTTATGCGGGGTGTTTCTTTGCCGCCGCCGGGCTTCAGGTCTTGACCCTATCGGTGGTCAGCCAAATCAACATTCCAAAGCCGGAAATCCTGCCGATCAAAGGCCGTCCGCTGTCGGTCTTTTTCAAAACGCCGCGGTTCATCGCGGGCATGATCGCGGCGGCTTTTGGGTATTCCGTCATGACTTTCCTGATGACCGCCGCCCCCCTTCAGATCGTCAGCGTCAGCAAATTAAGCGATGCCGCCAACGCCATCGTCATTCAATGGCATGTCGTGGCGATGTTTGCGCCAGCCTTTTTCACGGGCAGTTTAATCAAGCGTTTTGGCGTTGAAAAAGTCATGGCGACAGGGTTGCTGATTTACGCGATTGCCATTGGCGTGTCGCTCACGGGAACAAGTTTTTGGCATTACTTCATGGTGTTGCTCTTGATCGGCGGCGGCTGGAATACGCTTTATGTGGGCGGCTCATCGATCATCGCTAGCATCGCGACACCGCAGGAACGCCCGAAAGTTCAAGGCATTACCGATTTCGTGATCACCCTCTCCATGGCGGTGGCTTCGCTTTCGGCGGGCGCGCTCCATTACCTTTTGGGATGGCAAGCGATGACGAAACTCGCGCTCATCCCCATGGCGATTATTGCGCTGGTGATCATTTTGATGGTGATGGCAGAACGCCGGCCACAAGCCACGGCGGAATAATCAGCCGCCGGTGACGCTCATGTGACGGGCGACCGCTGGAGCGGTGTTGCGCCGATCAATGATGAAATCATGACCTTTTGGCTTGCGACCGATGGCTTCGACGATGGCGGCATCAAGCCCTTCAACCCCATGTTGGCGAAGCGCGGCGGAAAGATCAGCGTTATCATCTTGACCCAAACACATATAAAGCATGCCCGTGCAGGTCAGGCGGACGCGATTGCAGCTCTCGCAGAAGTTATGGCTGAGGGGTGTGATAAACCCTAATTTGCGGCCGGTTTCTTCGACTTGCGTGTAGCGCGCAGGCCCGCCACTTTTGTAATCAAGATCGGTTAAGGTGAACCGCTTGGCAAGATTGGCGCGCACCAAGGAAACAGGCAAATATTGATCAACGCGATTTTCCGAGCCAATATCGCCCATGGGCATGACTTCGATGATCGTCATATCGACGCCCATTTTTCCGCACCAATCGACCATATCGCCCAGTTCATCGTCGTTAAAGCCTTTGAGCGCGACGGCGTTTAATTTAATGGCGATGCCAGCGGCAAGCGCGGCGTCAATGCCTTCTAAGACTTTGGCTAAATCCCCCCAACGGGTGATGTGCTTGAATTTATCCGCGTCTAACGTGTCGATGGATACATTGACCCGCCGCACGCCAGCGCGATAGAGATCATCGGCCATTTTGGACAATTGGCTGCCATTGGTGGTGATGGTGACTTCATCAAGATGACCTCGACCCACCTCATCGCCCAGCGCTGAAATCAATTGCATGATGTTGCGGCGCACGAGCGGCTCCCCGCCGGTCAAACGGATTTTGCGTGTGCCGACGGCCATAAAGCGGCGGCATACGATTTCCAATTCTTCGAGGGTCAGCAATTCGGCTTTGGGTAAAAACGTCATGTTTTCCGCCATGCAATAAACACAGCGGAAATCACAGCGATCGGTTACCGAAACACGCAAATATTCGATAGGACGCCCAAAGGGGTCAACAAGAGGGTGATCATTGTCAGCGCGTGTCATCAAACCGTTTCCAAAGTGATTGATACTATTGATATAGGATGTTTCGTTGAATTGTCTTACAAATTATAGAAAAAATATAACCAAAGAATCAAAGCAAAAAAAAGGCCGCGGCGAACCGCGACCGAGTTTAGGGAGGAAACGCGCATCACTTGGATGCGACAGGGGTGATATGCTCCTTTTTCAGTCTTAAGTCAACAACGCTGACCTAATAAAATTACCAAAAACCCGTGGCAGGGTGACGCAGGGTGATTTTCTGCAATTTTCTTTGTCTTTTTAAGGGGTAAGCCGGATTGTTTTGGCGGCCTTATCGCTGCATCACCGCCAGCATATCAAGAACCGGTGAGGTGTTTTGGGTATAGGCATCCAGCATCGTCAGAATATCTTGGCGGTTATGCCCTTGGCGGCGCAATTCTTCAATACTGGTGGCGTCGTCGCGGTTGGCAAGGCGTTTGCCGCGTTGATCGGTGACCAGCGGATGATGCGACCAGCAGATATCCGGCAAATCGAGTAAATATTGAAGCAAGCGATGGATGGGGACTTGATCTTTCAAATCCTCGCCGCGGGTGACCAGCGTGACGCCGCTTTCCGCGTCATCAATCACCACGCTGAGATGGTAACTGGTGCCAATATCTTTGCGGGCGATGACCACATCCCCCAGTTGATCGAGATCGATCAAAATTGGGTCTTCGCCAACCTCATAGCAATAGAGTTTATGCACCAAGGGTTTGATGGCTTCCATGCGCAACCGCCAAGCGGGTTCTTGGCCTTGACCGGCGCGTTCATCCGCGTCGTCTTTGCTGATCAGCCGATCGGTATTGATGGGCGAAGCGCCATTCTTCTTATCCTGAGCCAAGGGCGTGTCATGGGGCGCGGAGAGCAAATGATCCAATTCACGCCGTGATAAATAGCAAGGATAGACCAGATCGCGGGCTTTCAATTGATCGAGATAGGTTTGATAGACATCCATTCGTTTCGATTGGATCACCACATCGCCATCATAATCGATGCCCATGAAGGCTAAATCTTCATAGATGCCGTCATAAAACTCGTCGCGGCAGCGTGTGTGGTCAATATCTTCAATCCGAAGCAACATTTGGCCATCACCCGCATCGGCAATCTGGCGCGCGACCATCGCCGAATAGACATGGCCTAAATGCAGGCGCCCCGTGGGGCTGGGGGCAAATCTTGTAATAACTGGTTTATTGTCCATGTATTATATATAGGCAAAAAAATGATGATGGTTATTAGCCCTGAAGGATCATCGACTTCAGATTTAAGGTTATGCTATCACCATTATAGCATGATCTCAGCGGGAGAGGACAATATGCCAACGATTATTCGACAAACCATCGCCGGGCTTTCAACGCTCACCCGACAATTGGATGACAGCAGCGCCAAGCCAGATAAAGCGATTATTTTTCTCCATGGCTGGGGCGCGGATGGCGCGGATTTAATGGATTTGTCCAACGTCATCGCGATGGCGCATCCGACCGCGCTTTTCTACGCGCCTGATGGTCCTGAGCCTTGTTCCGCCAATCCGATGGGGCGGCAATGGTTTGCGCTTGATGGCGATCAAGCCAGTATTGATCGCGGCCCAGACCAAGCGATGCCCGCGCTCAAAGAGATGCTTGACCATATCACCAGCACCACGGGGCTAGGCCTTAATCGCATCTGGTTGCTGGGGTTTTCGCAAGGCGGCATGATGGCGCTTCATATCGGCACAAGGCTTGCGGAAAATCTGGGCGGCGTGATGAGTTTTTCCGGCGCGTTGCTCGCTCCTGACCAATTGGCGAAATCGATCACGTCACGGCCGCCGGTGTTATTGGTCCATGGCGAAGACGATCAGGTGGTGCCGTTCCAAGCCTTGGCCATCGCCGAAGCGGTGCTGGCGCAAAATGACGTGACGGTCACCAGTTTGCCGCGCCCCGGCCTTGATCACGGCATTGATCAAGACGGCTTCCAGCGCGCGATTGCGTTTATCGAAGAGACGTCAGGCGACTAGATATCTTATTAAACTTTTGTGAAACCACAAGATATAGTGGTTTCTTCCCGCCTCAGGGGTTGCTTGATCGGTTTTTTCGTGATTAAGTTATAGCCATGATGAGGCGTATCAACCGATGTTAGATGGCCATAAGTCATCGCCGCAATCTTCCCGCCAATCGGATGGCCACCATTCGCGACCGTCCAGTTTTGGTGAAGGTTTGGCGCCAGCCTTAGCGCTCAATGCTGATTTCCGCCCCCTCAGTTATTTCCCTTTATCGCTCTGGTCTTGGCAGGACACCGTCAAGGCGGTGTTTTTGGATCGCGTGACGATCATTTCTGAATATGACAGTTATATTCATTCGCCCAGCATTTCGATGCGCTTGCCGAGTGTGATCGCGCTGAAAGATTACGTTCAGCAAAGCCCGAACCCGGCCTTTACGCGGTTTAATGTCTTTTTGCGCGATAAGTTTTGCTGCCAATATTGCAGCCGTGAGTTTCAAGCGCAGGATTTGACCTTTGATCATGTGATCCCTCGCTCGCGTGGGGGGCGCACCACTTGGGAAAACGTGGTGGCGGCTTGCAGCCGATGCAATTTGCTGAAATCCAATAAAATGCCAAAGGAATGTGGGATGATCCCACGGATCACGCCCCAGCAACCCAACACCTGGCAATTGCAAGAAAATGGCCGCCGGTTTCCGCCAAACCATTTGCATCATTCCTGGCGTGATTATCTCTATTGGGATAGCGAGTTGGAACATGACGCCTCACCAGACTTCAAGATGTCCGGTGATATCATTCTGACGTGATTTCAGGGGCTGTTAGTATTTTTCCGCCAATTTGATCGCCGTGCGGCATCCCACTTGAATGATTCGCCGCATCACGGGATAGCCCACCGCTTGTTCGCCATCGTGGTCGACAGCCGTGTCGCGGTGTTCCAATTCTTCATCACGGAATTTAAGCAGCGTGGCGCGCAAATCCGCTTCGTCATCATCGAGGGATTCGGCTTGGTCGTGATAATGCTCGCCGATCACTTCTTCCACGGCGATGGTGCAGGCCATGGCGGCTTTCGGTCCCATGGCGGCGGTCACCGCCCCAAGGGCAAATCCCGCGACATTCCAGAACGGCGTCATCACCGATGGCCGCACTTGATAATCGTTGAGCAGGTTTTCAAACGTGTCGAGATGCTCTTGCTCTTGATCCTTCATATGTTCGATTTCAGCCGCCACGGGGTGATTTTTAAGCACCGCGATTTGACCTTCATAAATCCGCTTAGCGCCTAATTCACCCGCATGGTCAACGCGCAGAAAACGATCAATATTCGGGTTGGATCGGGTCATGGTCTACCTCAACAGAACAAAATCGTGGGTTGTTACTTCCAATGATGCTTCAGGCAAGCCAAGGCTGTCATGGCCATCCCTAGGCTGATCAACATATTCCAATTTGCCATGGATAAACCGAAAAGAGACCATGGCACCTCGTCGCACCGGATCACCGGCGCCGCCAATAATTGATCGAGCAAAGCGGAAGGTGAGCCATCAAGGGCAATCCCGCCGCTGCACGCCGTGGGGCCGGGCAAAATGCCCAATTCAACGCCGCCATGCCACGCCGCAATCCCGCCGCCAATGGCAAGAATAACCCCTAAGAACAGGAGCATCGCCTTGGGGTTAAGCGGCGTGAAGGGCAAAAGCGTCACCGCCGCCAGAGCGATCACAAGACCGTGGGGGATGCGTTGCCAATAACACATTGTGCAGGGCAAAAGCCCCATGCCAAATTCAAAAAAATAAGCCATGCCCAGCATAAAGCCAGAACCAAGGCCAAGCCATGCCACCATGATGGTGGGGGGGAAGCGATCAAAAATTGAAGCCATCATTGCGCAACCTTCCAAAAAATCAGCACAAGGCCAATGAGCATCATTGAAAATAAGGCGGCTTTTTTATTATCGCTGCGGTGGCGGACAATCGCGGCCACCAGCAAGAAACGCGCCGTGCGCCCCACCAGCGACGCCAACGCCATAGGGATCAGGCCAATCCCTAAAAACCCCGCCGATACCGCCATGACTTTATAGGGAAGAGGGGTGAACGCGCCAATCATCACAAACAGCCAACCATGCGCCGCAATGCCTTCTGCGACGGCGGCATAATGACCGTCATGGCCAATCCAGCCTGAGGCTTGAACGGCTTCACCAATCCAGCCGCCAATCCACCATCCCACCATGCCGCCAAGGGTGGAAAAAACACCGATGGTCAAGGCCAAGCGGATATAGCGATTAGGCCGCGCCATCACAACCCCTGCAAGAAGCGGATCAACGGGTAGCGGAAAGATGATCGATTCCAAAAAAGTCAGGCCATAAAGCCAAGCCAATGCCGTTGGCCGTTGCCCCAGATTAATCACCCATTGCTGAAGCCGCGCCAAGATGGGAATGCTGGCGATCAAT